>NZ_SMKP01000120.1:0-32110 GCF_004349015.1 Nonomuraea diastatica | reverse complement strand
CCCCACGAGCCTCCCGCCCGTCCACCGTCACCGCGCCCCGGCCACCGTGAAGCCCCTGCACGTCCGTCGTCAGCGCGCCGCCCGCCCCGCGCGCCTCCCGGTCCTCCGTCGTCAGCGCGCCGGGGGCCTGCTGTCCGGTGGTGGTCGGTGCACCGGCGGCGGTGAGGGCTGAGGCGAGGGCGCGGCTGAGGCCGCCGGAGCCGACGCAGCACATCGGGGTACGGGTGGCGGCGTCGGCGACCAGCAGCCGGCCGAGCGCCCTGACGTGTTCGTCCGTCATCGCGTCCGCGACGAACGCCGCGTCCCCGGCCCTCGCCCGGTACGCCTCCTCCGACGGCGACGCGGGCAGCCACCCGGTCCGTCCCGCGCCCTGCTCGGCCAGGCGTACCCGCAGGTCGGCCTCCATCGCGGGGGTGACCGGGTGGTCGCGCGCCGGCGGATACCGGTCGAGCCGGTGGACATGGTCGCCCGCGCGTACGAAATGGTTGGCGAACCACGTGTAGCGGCCCAGTTCGGGCTGTGCGGCCAGCACCGGCACGGGACCCCGCGCCAGGCCCGCACGGTGCAGGGCCGCGACGACGGCCCCGATGCTCCCGTGCTCCGGGGACGAGTCGAAGGTCGAGCAGACCTTGTACTGGATGACCAGCGGCCGCAGCTCTGCCAGGGCCGTGAACGCGGGCAGCACCACGGAGGCGGGGTCGGCCGACGCCCGAGCCGTGGTGGCGATGCCGATGACGTCGTCCCGGTCGTGCAGGTGCGCCACGTCGGTGACGAGGGACCCGGTCAGCCCGAGCCGCCTGAACTGCCACAACGCGTCGGTCGCGCCCGTGAAGTCGTCGGCTGCGAAGGCGATGCGCGTCACCGGGGCCTCATCTCCGCACCACCCCGCCGAAGTGTTCCAGCGCCCTGGCCAGTTCCGGCTCGTGCACCTCGGTCAGCGGCACGCCCGCCACCGCCGCCACCCACGCCTGCCGCATGCTGGTGATCCCGGCCGCGGGGCCGTCCGGGTGGCCGAGCACGCCGCCTCCCGCCAGGACGAGCAGGTCGCTGGTGCCGGTGCGGTCCAGCGTGACCTGCGCGGTGCCGGCCCACTGGGCGGACGACAACACGGGCAGGCACGGGAAGCCGCCGAGCAGCGGTTCGCGCACCGCCGCCACCGTCCGCTGCACGTCGTCGTCGGTGACGTAGAACTTGCTGTGGAACCCGCCGCAGTGCAGGTGATCGACCCCGGCCAGGCGGGCCAGCTTCTGGTAGGCGACGTGCGCGATGCCGATGCCTGGGTGGCGGAACAGGGCTCCGGTGCCGGTGACGTGCCCGTGGATCGGCACGCGGGAGTGCCGGCGCAACATCGCGACCGCGGGGAGGCCCACGACGTTCAGGTTGACCATGACACAGGTTCCCCCGGCCGCCACGACGAGGTCATGGTTGGCGAGCATCCGGTCGGGTTCGTCGCTGATGTTGAACGCGTACATCGGCCGCCGCCCGGTCCGCCGTTCGACCTCGTCGAGCGCACCCGTGACCGCACGCACCCGCTGCGGCAGCGGCGCGGGCGGGCAGTCGCCGTTCACCTCGTCGTCCTTGATGAAGTCGGCCCCGGACAACCCGAGTTCGAGCACCAGGTCCACGTAGTCGGAAGGGCGCAACCCGACGTTGGGCTTGACGATGGTGCCGATCAGCACCCCGGATGGACGCCCCGCCAGCCGCCGCGTGCCCTCCACCGCGAACCGGGCGGGCAGGTACGCCTCCCCGAAGGCCGCGGGCAGGTCGAGGTCGACCAGCTTCAGCCCGGCCAGCTCGCGCAGCTCGAACAGGTTGCCCGCGACCACGGGGAGCAGGTTCGTGAGCGACGGCCCGGTGTTGGCCAGCGGGAACCCGATCCGCACCAGGCCCGCCGTGAGCGGCCCGTCGCCCGCCGCGCCCGGCAGGGCCTCGGCCACCGGCGCGGGGATCTCGGTCATGCCGAGCACCACCGCGCCGTGCCGGGCGCGCAGTTCGTCGGTCTCCCCCGCGACGCTGACGAACGTGCCGGTGCTCTGCTCGCCCGCGATCGCGCTCACCGCCTGGTCGAGCGGCAGGCGGGTGAGCACGTGGTACGTGGCGACGACCAGCTCACGCCCCGCCCCGGGTGCGGCGGTCCGCTCGTGCCCCGCACCCGGCGTACCGGTCCGCCCGTGCTCCGCGCCGGGCGTGGTGGCCGGCCGGCGCCCTGATCCTGGGGAGGCGGTCATCGGCGGGCCCGATCGCCGAGGATCTCCCCGGCCAGGTGTTCCATGGCGAGCGGTGGGCTGGCCAGGATCGGCGTCGTCGCCGGCACCGCACCGGCGACGCGGGCCATTGACGCCTGGGCCAGCACGACCACGTCGACGTTCCCGCTGAGCTCGCGCAGGGCCTGCGCCACGCGCGCGTCGTGGGTGGCGGCGTCGCCGGTCATCAGCGCCTCGAACGCGCCCTCGCACACCCTGGCGGTCAGCTCGATCTCCTTGCCGGCCGCGGCGGCGCGCCGGCGTACCAGGTCGGCGGTGGGTTCGAGGGTGGTGTTCAGGGTGGCGAGCACGCCGATCCTGCGGCCGAGCGCGACGGCGCGGTCGGCCATCGGGCGGTCCACCCGCGTCACCGGCACACCGGTCAGCGGTTCGGCGGCCTCGACGGCGGCGCCGATGGAGGAGCAGGTCACCAGGATGTGATCGGCCCCCGCGGCCTCGGCGGAGCCGACGTGACCGGCGACGCGACGCGCGGTCTGGGGGGTGAGGCGGCCCGCGGCGATGGTGTTCTTGATCAGGCTGTCGTCGACGATGTTGAAGGTGCCGACGCCGGGCAAGTGCTCGGCGCACAGCTTGGCGAACACGTCGACCAGCGTCGCCGAGGTGTGGATCAGTCCCAGCCTCATTGGTGTCTCCATCCGGGGGTCGGTGAGCTGTCGTTCGAGGTCGCGGCGGCGGTGCCCGCGCAGAGGTCGCGGACCGGGCCGGTGCAGGGGGTCGGACACGGGATTGACGGCGGTGGCGGTGGCGGTCATCTCGGGCGTCTGGCCGGGCCACTCCCAGGCAACGTACTACCGAGATCGTGGATTGTTAAGAGCCTTCATCCGATGAAATGCCAACTTCATCCGATGAAGGTCTAGGAAAAGGCCCGCGCTCGGGGTACCTTGCGGAACCGTGGCAACAGATCCCCAGCCGGATGCGGCCCGGCACGTCCAGGTCGTCCAGGCGCTCGGCGCCCAGATCGTCGGCGGCGCGCTGGCCCCCGGCACGTCCATCCCCATCGAGGAGGAGCTGGTCGGCGAGCTCGGCGTGGGCCGGTCCGCCGTCCGGGAGGGCGTGAAGGTGCTGGCCGGCAAGGGCCTGCTGGAGACCAGGAGGAGTGCGGGCACCATCGTGCGCCCCCGCGGGTCCTGGAACCTGCTCGACGCCGACGTCCTGAGCTGGCGGTTCGTGCCCGAGCCGCGGCCGGGCGACATCCGGGTGCTGGCCGACCTGCGGGTCGCGCTGGAACCCGGGGCGGCGCGGGTGGCGGCCGAGCGGGCGGACGCGGTGGCCGTCCGGCGCATCGACGAGGCACTGGCCGCGCTCTACGCCACCGCCGACGACCCCGAGCCGTTCATCGAGGCCGACCTGGCCTTCCACAAGGCGGTGTTCGCCGCGGCGGACAACGACCTGCTGCTCTACATCTACGACATGATCAGCATCGCCCTGCGGTCCGTGCGCCAGGTGCACACCCGCTCGGTCACCCACAACAAGGAGACGCTGCCCGGTCACGAGCGGGTGGCCGTGGCGATCAGGCGCCACCACCACCGCAAGGCCGAGGAGGCGATGCGCGAGGTGGTCGAGGTCGCCCGCGCCGACGCCGAGCAACACGTCCGGCTCTGCTGCTGAAGACCCGCCGAATAGCCGAAGAACTTCCGAAATGAGCGAATAAGTGCACGTTCACCTCGACGTCGACGGCCCCGTGGCCGTCGTCACTCTGAACAGACCCGCCAAGCTCAACGCCATCACCCCCGACATGGCCGCCGCGCTCCGCGCCGGCCTGGACCGGGTCGACTCCGACCCGGCCGTACGGGTGGCCGTGCTCACGGGCGCGGGCGAGCGCTCGTTCTGCGTCGGCAGCGACATCGGCGAGCTCGACGACTACGCGACGCCGTGGGAGTTCCGCAACCGCGGCGACTACGGCGACGCCGTACGCGCCCTGCGCAAGCCGATCATCGCGGCCGTCAACGGCTACGCCTACGGCGGCGGCCTGGAACTGGCCATGGCCTGCGACATCAGGCTGGCCGCCGACACCGCGACGTTCGCCGCCCCCGAGATCAAACTGGGCTGGATCGGCGGCAGCGGCCAGTCGGCGCTGCTCGCCCACGCCGTCGGCCCGAGCAACGCGGCCACCATGCTGCTCACCGGCGACCCGATCGACGCCGCCCGCGCCCTGAAGTGGGGCCTGGTCACCGAGCTCCACCCGAGGGAGGAGCTGCTGCCGGCCGCGCTGGAACTGGCCGGCCGGATCGCGGCCAGGCCGCCGATCGCCGCGCAGACGGCCAAGGCCAACGTCAGGGCGGCCTACTCGATGCCGCTGGAGCAGGCCATCCAGTACGAGCGTGACCTGCAGACCGTCTGCTTCGCCACCGCCGACGCGGCCGAGGGCAGGGCCGCCTTCGCCGAGCGGCGCGAGCCCGTGTTCGAGGGGCGCTGATGGGCGTTCTCGACGGTTACCGCGTGGTCGACCTGTCCATCGCGATGGCGGGGCCGCTGGCCGCCATGCGGCTGGGCGACCTGGGCGCCGACGTGGTCAAGGTGGAGCCGGTGACCGGCGAGTGGCAGCGGCACGCCCCGGCGGGCGGGGCGACGGGCAACCGGGTGAACGCGTCGTTCCTGTCGCTCAACCGCAACAAGCGCAGCCTGGCTGTGAACCTCAAGTCGGACGAGGGCCGGGCCATCGTGCACAAGCTGGCCGCGACGGCCGACGTGTTCCTGCAGAACTACCGTCCCGGCGTGGCCGAGCGGCTCGGCATGGACCACGCCACGATCAGCGGGCTCAACCCCCGCATCGTGTACGTCTCCATGTCCGGCTACGGCGAAAGCGGGCCGTACAAGTCGCGGCCTGGCCAGGACCTGCTGCTGCAGGCCATGAGCGGCGCCATGCTGAGCACCGGCCGCGAGGGAGACCCGCCGGCCCCCGCGGGCACGTACGCCGTCGACGCCATCACCGCCTACAGCGCCTTCGAGGGCGCGCTCGCAGCGCTGCTGCACCGCGAGCGCACCGGAGAGGGTCAGCGGGTGAGCGTCAACATGCTGGACGCGGCCGTCGCCGTGCAGATGCAGGAACTGTCGATCTTCACGGTCGGCGGGGTGCCGCAGCGCCGCGGGAGCGAGCCGCACGGCCACACTTACATCCGCGCCCCCTACGGCGTGTTCGCCACCAAGGACGGTCATCTCGCGCTCGGCATGCCCCGGCTCGACACGCTGGCCGTCGCCCTCGGCCTGCCCGAGCTCGCGGGCATGGACGGCGACGCCGACGGCCACACCAGGCGAGACGAGATCACCGCGATCGTGGCCCGCCGCCTGCCCGACCGTACGACCGCCGAGTGGCTGGAGATCTGCGCCCGCCACGACCTGTGGGCCGGCCCGGTGTACGGCTACGCCGACCTGGTGGCCGACCCGCAGGTCAGGCACAACGGCTCGTTCGTCACCTACGACCACCGCACCGAGGGCACGGTGACCACGCCCGGCTTCCCCTACGGCCTCAGCGCCACCCCTCCGGAGGTGCGCAGGGGCGCGCCGCTGGTGGGCGAGCACACCAGGGAGCTGCTCGACGAGCTCGGATACCCGCCGGAGCGCACGGCCGAGCTGGTGGCGGAGGGCGTGCTGGCATGCGAGGACTGACCTGGGACCATCCGAGGGGGTACGCCCCGCTCGACGAGCTGACCCGGCTCGACCTGGCCGGCTCGAACCCGTACGGCGGCGTGCCCGAGCCGATCGTGTGGGACCGGCAGCCGCTTGAGGGGTTCGAGTCGGAGCCGATCGCGCGGCTCTGCGAGACGTACGACGTGCTCGTCATCGACCATCCGGGGCTGGGCGCGGCGGTGGACGCGCTGGTGCCGATGGAGGAGTTGTTCGAGCCGGACGAGCTGGCGGGCCTGCGGGCCGGCTCGGCGGGCCGTTGCTTCGACAGCTACCACCTGGACGGGCGCCAGTGGGCGCTGCCGCTCGACGCGGCCACCCAGGTGGCGGCGGCCAGGCCGGGCGTGAAGGTGCCGACGGAGTGGACGGAGATGGCGGAGTTCGCCCGGGGCACGCGGATGGCGTTGTGCCTGGGCGGGCCGCACGCGTTCCTCATGTTCTGCGCGCTCTGCTCGGGCGACTTCCTGGACGAGGAGGCCGGGGTCAGGGCGCTGGAGCTGATGGCGGAGCTGCTGGCGGCCGCGGACCCCGGGCTGTCGCTGCGCAACCCGATCGGCGTGCTCGACGCGATGGCGGCGGGTGAGACCGACTGCTGCCCCTTGCTGTACGGCTACGCCGCCTACCCCCTGTCCTTCTCCGACGCCCCCGCCTGGCCGGACCGGCCGCCGGGCAGCGTGCTCGGCGGCACCGGGCTGGCCGTCTCCAGGCGGCGCGTCGGCACGATCCGCGAGGCGGTCCGCGCCCACCTGCGCCGCCTGCTGTCGGAGCCGGTGCAGGCGGGGCTGTTCCCCGCCACCGGCGGGCAGCCCGCGGCCCGCGCCGCGTGGGAGACCGCCGGGGAGGGCAACGATTTCTACCGCGACACCCGGGCCACGTTGGAGGCCGCCTGGATCAGGCCACGCTTCCCCGGCTACATCGCCCTGCAGGAGAGGTCGTCCGCGCTGATCCGCGACGGGCTGCTCGCCCGTGTCCCGGCCCGCGACCTGCTCAAGGAGCTGCACCACAACGAATGGAGGAACCCATGACCACGGCGCTCGTCACAGGCGCCGCCGGGGCGCTCGGCCGCGCGATCGTCCGCCGGCTGGCCGCCGACGGCCACCGGGTGGCGGCACTCGACGTCGACGCCAAGCCCCTCGAAGGCAGCCTCAACCTGGAGACCGACCTGCGTGACCCGGCCGCCGTCGAGGCCGCGTTCGCCGAGACGGAGGCGCGGCTGGGGCCGGTCGGCATCCTCGTCAACAACGCGGCCGTCTACCCGGCCCGGCCCTTCCTGGAGGTGCCGCTGGCCGAGTACGACGACGTGCACGCGGTCAACCAGCGCGCCTACTGGCTGGCGGCCCAGCTCGCGGCCCGGCAGATGAGCGACCGGGGCGGCGCGATCGTCAACATCGCCTCCATCACCATGCACGGCGGCTGGTCCGACCTGGCCGCCTACGTCGCCACCAAGGGCGCCGCCGCCTCGCTCACCAGGGCGCTGGCCCGCGAGCTCGGCCCGAAGGAGATCCGGGTCAACTGTGTCTCGCCCGGCGCGTTCCCGACGGCGGCGGAGAGGATCCATCCGGATCCGGAGGCGTACGACCGGATGGTGCTGGAGCGGCAGGCGCTCCAGCGGCGCGGCAAGCCGGAGGAGCTGGCGGCCGTGGTGTCGTTCCTGACCGGCCCGGACGCCTCCTTCGTCACGGGCCAGACCATCGAAGTCAACGGAGGGTGGGTGATGGCATGACGCCGGACCGCAGGCGGCTGGCCGAGCTGACGGGCGATCTGAGCGCGGCCGGCGGGGTCCGGCTGGTGACGCTCGGGGACGGGGCCGAGCGCGGCATCAGGACGCTGGAGTTCAGGACGGGCTCAGGTCTGGCGTTCGACGTGCTGGTGGACAGGTGCATGGACATCGGGCACGCCGAGCACGGCGGGCGCGCCTTCGGCTGGCGCTCCCCCACCGGCTTCCGCCATCCGGGGCTGCACGAGAACGCCGACGAGGACGGGCTGTCCTGGTTGCGCTCGTTCTCCGGCCTCGTCGTCACGGCCGGGCTCGACCACACGCTGTTCGGCGGCGACGTGCCCGCGGAAACCTACCGCTACCCGCCCCGCACGTCGGTGCGGCACGGCCTGCACGGGCGCGCGGGCAACCTGCCCGCCCGGCTGACCGGCTACGGCGAGCGCTGGGATGGCGAGCGCTGCGTGTTGTGGGCCGAGGGTGAGGTGCGCCAGGCCGCGGTCTTCGCCGAGAACCTGCGACTGGTGCGGCGGATCGAGGCCGACCTTGGGGGCGAGGAGATCAGGCTGGTGGACACCGTCACCAACGCGGGGTTCGAGCCGACGCCGCACATGTACCTCTACCACATCAACCTGGGCTGGCCGCTGCTCGACGAGGGCGCCAGGTTCGAGGCGGCCATCCGCGAGACGCTCTGGCAGAGCGACAGCGTGGCCGAGCAGCAGGCCGGCCACATCGTCTTCGCCGGGCCGGTGCCGGGGTTCGTGGAGCAGGTGTACGAGCACGCGCTCGTCCCGGGCGACGACGGGCTGCACCGGGTGGCCGTGGTCAACGACCGGCTCGGGATGAAGGTGTCCGTGGAGTGGCCGGCGGAGGAGTTCCCGTACTTCTTCGAGTGGCTGAACCTGCGCTCCGGCAACTACGCGGTCGGGCTGGAGCCGTCCACCCACCATGTCGCCGGCGACGCGGCGGCCAGGGAGGACGGCAGCATGATCTGGCTCGGCCCGCAGGAGTCGCGGGCGTACCACACCACGTTCCGTGTCGAGGCGGCCTGAGGCCGGCGGGCGGCCGGTGCGGCCGTCAGTCCAGCCGGTACGCCCGCCGCGCCGTCCCTGCGAAGACGTCGGCGCGCTCGCTGTCCGACAGGCCCGCGCAGAGCTCGCCCGCGGTCTCGGCGACCCGCTCGTAGCCGGCCGCGAGCAGGCACACCGGCCAGTCGGAGCCGAACATCACCCGCTCGGGCCCGAACGCCTCCAGGACGATCTCGGCGTACGGCCGCAGGCCGGCCACCTGCCAGGACGCCCAGTCGGCCTCGGTGACCATCCCGGACAGCTTGCAGAAGACGTTGGGGTGGCGGGCCAGGTCCAGGACCCGGCTGCGCCACGGCTCCAGCTCGCCCGAGGCGATCGGCGGCTTGGACAGGTGGTCGAGCACGAACGTCAGCTCCGGCATGGCGGCCACCGTGTCGATGGCGGCGGGCAGCTGGTGCGGGAGCGTGAGCAGGTCGTAGGCCAGCCCGGCGGCGGCCACGGCGGCGAGCCCGCGGCGCACGTCGGCGCGGGTGAGCCAGCCGGGGTCGGGCTCGGACTGCACGCCGTGCCTGACGGCGACCAGCCCGTGGGGCAGTCCGGCGAGGGTGTCCGCGGCGCCGGGCGCGGTCAGGTCGATCCAGCCGACGACACCCGCGACGAGCTCGGACGCGGCGGCCAGGGCCAGGAACTCGCGGGTCTCGCCGAGGTCGGGCAGCACCTGCACCAGCACGGTGCGGCTCACCCCGGCCGCGGCCGCGGGGCCGGCGAGGTCGTCGAGGGTGAACGTGCGGCGCACGGGGGCCATGGGCTCCGGGTCGAGCCAGGCGTGGGGGCGGGCGGACAGATCCCAGACGTGGTGGTGGGCGTCGATGCGGGTCATCACGGCTTCCGGCTCGGTCGGGAGCGGGCGATGGCCGCCCTCTCCAGCAGGAGATCGTTTCCGGACCGGAACCTAACATACATCCTACGTTAGAGCCAGGATTGAGGGAGGTATGGACATCAAGGCCCTCTTCGCGTAGACATACATCCTATGTTCGCGGTGAACATCCGCTGAACCACTCGCCTTCGACGTCCCCCGCGGTCCGAGAGACACCCGGACCCCCTGACGGCGCGATCGCCCTCATCGCTCTCATGACATCCCGCCCCGGCGGCGGCATGCGTTCTGGAAGAGGAGTAAAGGTGACCAACGACGGCTACACACGACGAGGCGTGCTCGCGACGGGCTTAGGCGCCGCGGCCGGATCCATGCTCGTGACCGGGGTGAGCGCCGGTCCCGCGCGAGCCGCGACGCGGCACGGCTCCCAGCACGGCCCGGCGGGCAACCCGCTCACCCTCTGGTACACCCGCCCGGCCGAGGAATGGCTCGAAGCGCTGCCCGTCGGCTGCGGGCGGATCGGCGCCATGGTGTTCGGCGGCGTGGCCACCGAGCGGTTCCAGCTGAACGAGGACAGCATCTGGGCCGGCGGGCCGCACACCTACGACAACCCCGAGGCGCTGGCCGCCCTCCCGCAGATCCGGCAGTGGGTCTGGGAGGACAAGTGGCAGCAGGCGCAGAACCTGGCCGACGAGAAGTTCCTCGGCATCCCGAGCGAGCAGGCGCCATACCAGGTGCTCGGCGACCTCACCCTGACCTTCCCCGGCTCGGCCGACTTCACCGAATACCGGCGCGAGCTCGACCTGACCCGTGCCGTCACCACCGTGACCTACGTCCGCGACGGCGTGCGCCACACCCGCGAGGTCTTCGCCAGCAACCCCGGCCAGGTCATCGTCGTGCGGCACACGGCCGACAAACCCGGCTCGGTGACGTTCCAGGCGGCCTTCTCCAGCCCGCAGACCACCACGACGGCCGCCGCCGGACCCGGCACCATCGCCATCGACGGCGTCAGCGGCGACACCCAGGGGCTCAAGGGCGAGGTGCGCTTCCGCGCCCTGGCCAGGGCCGAGGCGAAGGGCGGGACGGTCGGCACCGACGGCGGCACGCTCACCGTGACGGGCGCGGACGAGGTGAGGCTGCTCATCTCCATGGGCTCCGGCTACCGCAGCTTCAAGGACGTCGGCGGCGACCCCGGCGAGGTGGCCGAGCGGCATCTGAAGCGGGCCGCCGGGCAGCCGTACGAGGTGCTGCTGCGCAAGCACGTCAACGACTACCAGAAGCTGTTCGGGCGGGTCGAGATCGACCTCGGCACGTCGGAGGCGGTCGCGCTGCCGACCGGCGAGCGCATCGCCCGCCAGCAGCTCGACACCGACCCGCAGCTGGCCGCCCTCTACTTCCAGTACGGCCGCTACCTGCTGATCTCCTGCTCCCGGGCGCCCGGCCACGCGGCCAACCTGCAGGGCATCTGGAACGACTCGCTCACGCCGGCGTGGGAGTCGAAGTACACCATCAACATCAACTGCGAGATGAACTACTGGCCGGCCGGGCCCGGCAACCTCATCGAGTGCATGGACCCGCTGTTCGACCTGATCAAGGACCTGGCGGAGACCGGGGCGCGCACCGCCAGGACGCAGTACGGCGCGAAGGGCTGGGTCGCCCACCACAACACCGACGGCTGGCGCGGCACGGCGCCCGTGGACTTCGCCTTCTACGGCGTGTGGCCCACCGGCGGGGCGTGGCTGTGCCTGACGTTGTGGGAGCACTACCTCTACACCGGCGACGAGCGGCGGCTGCGCGAGCACTTCCCACTCATCAAGGGCTCCGTGGAGTTCTTCCTCGACACTCTCCAGACCGACCCCAGGACCGGCTACCTGGTGACCAACCCTTCTCATTCGCCGGAGGTAGGCCACCACGAGGACGGCGGCGAGAACGTCAGCATCTGCGCCGGGCCCACCATGGACATGCAGATCCTGCGGGACCTGTTCGGCGCGTTCGCGGAGGCCTCGGAGGTCCTCGGGGTCGAGGAGGATCTCCGCGCCAAGGCCGGCGAGGCCCGCTCACGGCTCGTGCCCAACCAGGTGGGGCATCTGGGACAGATCCAGGAATGGCAGGAGGACTACCGCGGCGACGCCGCCCTGTCCCGTAGCCGGCACATCTCCCACCTGTGGGGGCTGTTCCCCGGCCACCAGATCGACCCGCGCCTCTCCCCCGACCTGGCTCAGGCGGCCCGCAGGACGCTGGAGCTGCGAGGCGAGGCGGGTGCGGGATGGTCTCTCGCCTGGAAGATCAATTTTTGGGCGCGGCTGCTGGACCCCGCCGAGGCGTACAGGCGGCTGGGCAACCTGCTCGTGCCCGCGCGCACCGCGCCCAACATGTTCGACCTGCACCCGCCGTTCCAGATCGACGGGAACTTCGGCGGGGTCTCCGGGATCACGGAGATGCTGCTGCAGAGCCACGGCGACCAGGTGCACCTGCTGCCCGCCCTGCCCACCGCCTGGCCCGCAGGGTCGTACTGGGGGTTGCGGGCGCGCGGCGGGTTCGAGGTGGACCTCACGTGGGACGGCGGCGCCTTGCAGCGCGGCGAGATCCGCTCTGACCTCGGACGCAAGCTCACTCTCCGCACCGCCCGCCCGGTCACCGTCACGGAACGAGGCCGCCCGGTCAAGGCCGACCGGCCCGAACCCGGGGTTCTCGTCTTCGACACCCGCAAGGGCGCGACGTACGAGGTCGTCCCGGCCTGACGCACTCTGAGCCCGCCCCCGGCCGCCGCCGGCCTGGGGGTGGGCGCTGCCCGGCGGCGGCGCCCACCCCCGCGGCCTGCGTGTGCCGATCAAAGGTGAGCACCGACTCGCAGGGCTACGGGACCGGGGACCGGCCCGGCGGGTCGGTGCCGCGCCGGGAGCGGGGGCGTGTGCGGGAGGCCTCGCCGCGGGCGTGGGCGGCGAAGAGGCGGGCCGCCTCGTCCGGGTCGCCGGACGACAGGGCCGCCACCAGGTCGTCGTGGTGACCGGCCATCGCCATCCAGTCGCCTTCGTACAGGGGGTTGCCCACCACGTGCAGGCTCCACAGGTTCGATTCGATGGTCCGCCACAACCGCAGCAGGAAGGAGTTGCCGCACGCGGCGCACACCCGCCGGTGGAAGGCGAGGTCCGCGTCTCTGAACGCTCCGATGTCGCCGTCACCCGCCGCCCGCCGCATGGCCAGCACATCCCCCGCGAGCTGCTGCAAC
This sequence comes from Nonomuraea diastatica, assembly GCF_004349015.1. Lineage (NCBI taxonomy): Bacteria > Bacillati > Actinomycetota > Actinomycetes > Streptosporangiales > Streptosporangiaceae > Nonomuraea > Nonomuraea diastatica. The sequence continues at coordinate 19,377 of NZ_SMKP01000120.1, read as the reverse complement.
GTCTCGGGCCGGATGCGGACGGCGGCGCCGCGTGCGGCATACTCCTCCAGCAACACCCTGATGTCACGCACCTCCCGGGCCTGCTCATCGGAGATCTCCGCGACGTAGCTGCCCCGGTTGGGATAGGAGATGACCAGTCCCTCGTGCGCCAATCGCTTGATAGCCTCTCTCGCCGGGGCCTGGCTGGTGCCGACCCGGCGGGCGATCTCGGCCTCCACCAGCCGCTGCCCGGCCACGAGCTCTCCCGAGACGATCCAGCCGCGCAGCAGCGCGTAGACCCGGTCGGACAGCAGCTCCCTGGGCAGCACCTGGCTGGCGGGCGGCGCGACCTGCTGCTCCTGCCAGATGCGCGCGACCGTCGACTGCGACAGCCCGAGCTGCCTGGCCATCGAGCGGGTGGAGGGCAGGAGGGAGGGCGCTGCGGAGCCATGGGCGGCGGCGATCACGCGTTCGGCCTCCTGCCGCTCCGTGCTGCGTGGCCGCCCGGGTCTCGGCGCGTCGGCCAGGCCGTCGAGCCCGCGCTCCACGAAGCGGGCGCGCCACTTCGCGACGGTCGCCGAGCTGACGGCGAGCCGGGCCGCGATCTCCTTGCGCGACAGCCCGTCGGCGCACGCCAGCACGATGCGGCTGCGCAGGCCCAGCCCGCCGCCGGCCTCCTCCGCCCATGCCTCCAGCGTGGCGCGCTCCTCGGCGCCCATTACCAGCCGTTTGTCGTCAACGCGTCCAGTCACGCTCCAACCATAACGTATTTATGACTCAGTCAACCGCTGGAAACGTATTTGTAGCAGAGCATAACCCCTTGACCGACCCCGGTTACCAACGTATTAAATAATCGCTAATCGAGTACGACCCATTAAAAGGCGTCGCAGATCTCGCCCCCTTGGAGGTGCGATGCGGTCCCCCCGTTCATCCCTCGTCCTGTCAGGCATCGGATGCCTGCTCCTGCTCACCGGCTGCGGCGGGGGCGGCTTCGCCGGCGACTCCCAAGCACAGCAGAGCGAGGGCGGCCAGGTCACCGTCAGGATGCTGGTCAACATCAGCCCGAACCTCACGCAGGCGTACTGGGACGGCCTGGTCAAGCCGTTCGAGCAGGCGAATCCCGGCATCGACGTGAAGATCGAGGCGCCCACCGGCAAGGGCGTGGCCGACACGCTGCCGCAGCAACTCGCCGCCGGCAACGCTCCCGACGTGGTCGAGACGCTGATGGCGGACGAGACCCTGGCCAAGCAGATGCTCGACCTGAGCGACCAGCCGTGGGTGAAGGACACGCCGCTGGTCGAGCAGGCCAAGCTGGGCGGCAAGGTCTACACCGTCGGCGTCGGCGTGCAGGCCCAGTCGCTGGTCTTCTACAACAAGGACGCCTTCGGCAAGGCCGGGATCGACCAGCCGCCGACCACGTGGGACGAGCTCGACGCGGCCATGGGCAAGCTCAAGTCGGCCGGCTACCTGCCGCTGCAGACCGGCGGCGACTTCCTGACCGGCCTGCAGCTGCTCCAGCTCTCCAACCCCTCCCGCGCCCAGAACCACCCCACCTGGCAGCAGGACGTCACGTCCGGCACGATCAAGGCGGGCGAGTCGCTGCTGCCGTACCTGGAGCGCTACCACGGCTGGATCGGCAAGGGGTACATCGACAAGAACGCCCTGGGCATGAAGTACGCCGACGCCGAGACCGCGTTCCTGTCCGGCAAGTCGGCCATGTACGTCATGGGCAGCTGGTTCACCGCCGCCGAGGCCAAGACCGAGAAGGACTTCGAGGTCGGCGTCTTCCCGGCCCCGGTCGACAAGGGCCAGCAGTATCCGGGCCCGCAGGGCGCGACGCTCGCGGCCCCGTACATGATCCTCAAGTCGAGCCCGCAGAAGGACGCGGCGCTCAAGCTGGTCCAGTGGCTCGTCACCGACCCGGCCGCGGTCAAGAGCCAGCTCAAGCAGGACGGCAACTTCCGCACCGGCGTCGAGCGCGAGTTCACCCCGCTGGAGAAGCAGGTGCAGGAGATCCTCGACAAGGCGCCGTCCGGCGTACCCCAGGGCGAGGGCTACGGCGACGCCACCCTGCCCAAGGGCTTCAACTCCGCGTGGAACACCGAGGTCCAGGGCCTGTACGTGGGCAAGTCGCCCAAGGAGGTCGCCGAAGGCGTGGACCGCTGGCTGGCCGGACGATCATGACCGTCGCCCGAGAAGCACCCGTCGCCACGGTGCGGGAGGCCCCGCGGAAGCCCAGGCGGCACGACGGCCTGACGACCGCGCTGATGGCCGGCCCGGCCACCATCCTCTACGTGGTGATGCTGGTCATCCCGGTCGTTCTGGCCTTCTACCTGAGCCTGACCGACTGGGACGGCTTCAGCGCCGACCCCGCCTTCGTCGGCGCCGCCAACTACGCGAGCCTGCTCGACGACCCCGAGCTGCGCCGCGCGGCCCTGGTCACCCTGCTCGTCGCGGCGGCGGGCACGGCCGGGCTCAACCTGCTCGGCCTCGGCTTCGCCCTCCTGGTGAACGGTGCCTCCCGGGCCAACACGTTCTTCCGGATCGTGCTGTTCTACCCGCACGTGCTCAGCGCCCTCGTGGTCGGCTTCCTCTGGTCGGCCATCCTCGGCACCACCGGCGCGGTCAACAACCTGGTGACCACGTGGGGCGGTGAGGTGCTGCCGTTCCTGTCCGACCCCACCTGGGCCACGGTCACCATGATCGCGGTGCTGGTGTGGGCCGGGTTCGGCGTCAACGTCGTGCTCTATCTGGCCGGGCTCCAGGCGGTTCCGCACTCGCTGATCGAGGCCGCGAAGATCGACGGGGCGACCCGGTGGCAGGTGTTCAGGAACGTGACCCTGCCCGCGCTGGGGCCGTCGGTGACGATCAACATCGTGTTGTCGCTGGTGACGCTGCTCAAGACGTACGACCTGGTGGTGTCGCTCACGGCGGGCGGCCCGGCCGGGCAGACCCAGACCGTCGCCTACCTCATCCTGTGGAACTCCTTCCACGACGCCCGCCTCGGCTTCGGCTCGGCCCAGTCGGTGATCCTCATGCTGGTCACCGCGGCGCTCGCGTTCGTGGTGACCAGGCTGCGCAGGCGCGGCGAGATGGCGGTGCACCAGTGAGAAAGACCTTCCTCTGGGCGACCGTCGCCTTCATGCTCATCCCGCTCTACGTGCTGACCGTCAACGCGTTCAAGGGCCAGCAGGAGATCCTGGGCAACCCGTTCGGCGTTGCGGGCCTCACGCTGGAACCGCTGGGCAGGGCGCTGACGAACCCGCAGTTCGACGTGGTCAAGGGGTACGCGGTCACGCTGCTGTTCGTGGTGGCCGTCAACGTGCTGTCGGTGCTGCTGGCCGCGCCCGCCGCGTACACGATCGCGCGCAGCCCCAAGCGGCGTTTCCGGGTGCTCATGTTGTTCTTCCTGGCCGGGACCTTCATCCCGGGCCAGGTGCTGGTCATCCCCGTCGTGTACGTGCTCAAGACCCTCGGCCTCATGGGCACGATCCGCGGCTTCGTGTTGTTCGAGACCACGCTCACGCTGCCGTTCTCGATCTTCCTGTACGCCGGCTACATCGCCACCATCCCCGCCGTGCTCGACCAGGCGGCGGCCGTCGACGGGGCGGGGCGGCTGCGCACGTTCTGGCAGATCGTCTTCCCGCTGATGCGGCCCGCGGTCGCCACGATGGTCATCCTCAACACGTTCTCGGTGTGGAACGACTTCGTGAACCCGCAGATCATCCTGGGCCCCGGCAGCGGCCTCTACACGGTGACCACGGGCGTCTACGCCGCCGTCAGCCAGTACTCCACCGACTACACGGTGGTCTTCCCGACGCTGCTGCTGGCCATCGCCCCGCTCCTCGTCTTCTTCGTCTTCATGCAACGGCACATCATCAGCGGCCTCACCGCCGGGGCCACGAAAGGTTGAAGATGCGCACAGTGCCCTCGAAACCCGCAAGCCCTACGCAACCCGCGAACGATCCCGGCACCCTCCCAGCGACCGCCGGCGATTCCCCCGTACTCGCCGCCGCCGAGCCCGCCGAGCCCTCCGCACCCCCCGTGCCCTCCGTCACCGCGACCGTCCCGCTCGGCGCGCCGCCCGCATGGGCGGTGCTGGAGCGGCGGCTGTTCGACGCGCTCGACGAGGCCTGGCGGGCCTTCGCCGCCCGCTACTGCGGGCCCGACGGACGGCTCATCTACCACGGACCCGCCGCCGACCGCGATGGAGCCGACGACTTCTACGAGGCGTTCTTCAACTGGCCGACGCTCTACCAGCTGGGCGGCGCGGACGACCTGCTGGACGCCGCCAAGCACCACTGGGAGGGCGTCACCACGCAGCTCACGGAGCTCGGCTATCTGGTGGACGAGTTCGAGCGCGGTTATGACTGGTTCCACCAGGGCGAGTCGCTGCTGCTGTTCTACGGCATCTGCGCCGCGGACCCGCGCGACGAGCGTTTCCGCGCGCGGGCGCGCCGCTTCGCCGACCTCTACCTGCCCGGTTCGGCCAACTACGACGCCGAGCACGACATCGTCCGCGCCCCGCACAACGGCGCCGGCGGCCCCCGCTACGGCCTGCAGTGGGAGTGGGCCTCCTACCACACCGACCTGGTCAGCATGCGGCCGTTCGGCCTGCCGCTGCGCGACCTGCCGGGCATCACGCGGTGGGAGGACCTGGCCGACCCGAGCAACGCCGCCCGGATGGGCGCGGCGATGAGCGAGCGCATCGGCCGCGGCGACGTGGCCGTCAACCTGGCCGCGACCAGCCTTGCCGTCAACGCCTGGCTGTACGACGGCGACGAGCGTTACCGCGACGGGGCGCTGCGCTACATCGGCGCCTGGCAGCGCAGGGCGGAGGCCAACGGCGGGATCCTGCCCGACAACGTCGGCCCGTCCGGCGTCGTCGGCGAGCTGCACGGCGGCCGCTGGTACGGCGGCAACTACGGCTGGCAGTGGCCGCACGGCATCTACAGCGTGGGAGCTGCCGCCGCGATCGCCGCGGTCAACGCCCACCTGCTGACCGGCGACGACGCCGCGCTCGCCGTCGGCCGCGACCCTCTGGAGGCCGTGTACGGCCGCGCCGTCCAGGCGAGCGTCACCGAGACGGACATGAGCATCAGCGACCGCTGGCTGGCCGAGCTCGGCGACGAGGTGGGCAAGCCGACGATGCTGGTGCCCAACCGGCACGACGACCAGGGCTGGTTCGACTTCCAGCCGCCGCAGCTGGGCCTGCCGGTCTGGCTCTGGCACGTGAGCCAGTCCGGTGGCGACGCCGACCGGCTCGACCGGCTGCGGGCCGGCTCGGGCTACGACTGGACCAGGGTGCGCCCGTTCCGCAACAAGGAGGAGGCCGGGCACGAGGCGCCCTGGCTGGAGTTCCTACGCGGCGCCAACCCCGGCTTCCCCGAGGCCATGTTGTCGGCGGCGCTCGCCCAGGTGCAGCGGCGCATGGCGCTCATCGACGCCGACACCGCGGACCTGTCCACCATCCACGTGCACCACTGGCAGCGGCTCAACCCGGTCGTCACGGAGGCGCTGCTGCAGCTGACCACCGGCACCCCGCAGGTGCTCTACAACGGCGGGCTGCTGCCCGCCCGGCTCGCCTACTTCGACGCCGACCGCCGCCGCCCCGGCCTGCCCCCGGACGTGGCCGCGCTGGTCGACTCGGTACGCCCCGGCGCCACCGGCGTCGAGCTGGTCAACCTCAGCGTCGCCCGCACCCGCAGGGTCGTGGTGCAGGCGGGCGCGTTCCACGAGCACCGTATCGACCGCGCGGTGGTCAGCGCGTCCGTGAGCGGGTCCGGCGACGGCTACCCGGGCGACCCGCGCGCCTACACCGCTCCCCCGATCACCCAGGCCGGGCAGGAGGTGACGGTGGACGGTCCGCGCCTGCTCGTGGAGCTGCCACCCGGCCGCCGCATCCGGCTCGACCTGCACACGACCGCGCGCGCCCGCACGCCGTCGCACCAGCACTACTGAGGAGTTTCATGGACGACGCCATCTGGGATCTGCCTGTTCGCGGGGAACTGCCCGCCGAACCCGATCCCGCCCTCGTGGAAGGGCTGTCCCGGATCAGCGCGGCCACCGCCTGCGCCAAGCTGCACGCGCAGGGCATCCGGCGTACCTTCATCGAGGGACCGCGTCCCATCGCCCAAGGACAGAAGATCGCCGGCCGGGTGCGCACGCTGCAGTTCATGCCGCAGCGCGAGGACGTCGCCTCCGGGCTCGGCCAGGAATACGTCGAGCGGCACACCGCCCTGTGGGCCGTGCTCGAGGAGATCCAGCCCGGTGACGTGCTGGTCGTGCAGGCGTACGGCAGCGCCTACACCGGGTGCTTCGGCGACATGCTGGTCCGCTACTTCAAGCGCAAGGGCGGCGCGGGCATCGTCGTCGACGGCCGGATCAGGGACCTGCCCAGGGTGGGCGGTCTCGGCCTGCCGATCTGGTCGACGGGCGCCACCCCCCACTACGCCTCGCAGGCGGAGCTGTTCCCGTGGGCGTACGACGTGCCGGTGGCCGTCGGCGGGACGCTGGCGCTGCCCGGCGACCTGTGCGTGGCCGACGACGACGGCGCGGTGATCGTGCCGCGCCGTCGCGCCCAGCAGGTGCTGGAGTCGGCGGCCGACCACGAGCAGTGGGAGCGCTACAGCCGCGCCCGCATCGAAGAGGGCGGGGCCCTTTCCGACTACTACCCACTCACCCCCGAAACCCGCGCCGAGTACGAGCGGTGGCGGAATGTGAAGGAGAGCCAGTGATCCTCAGGTCTGTGGGCGCGATCGTCTTACTCGTCGGCGGGCTGACCGCCCCGACCCCGGCCCCTTCGGCCGACCCTTCGACGGCCGCGAACCCCAACTGTGACTACTACGTGTCCCCCTCCGGGAGCGACCAGGGCGACGGCAGCTCCCGGCGCCCGTGGAAGACGATCGAACAGGCCCGCGACGGGCTCAGGGCCAAGAAGAACCACCAGAACTGCGACATCGTGGTCAACGTCAAGGCCGGCGACTACGTCGTCGACAAGACCATCGAGTTCACCGAGGCCGACTCGGGCCAGAACGGCCACACGATCACCTACCGCAGCGCGGACGGGCCGGGCAAGGCCCGCCTGCTCGGCGCCAAGCCGCTCACCGGCTGGCAGAAGTACAAGGACAACATCTACAAGACCAAGATCGACCGGAACTTCTACACGCTGTTCGAGGACGGCAAGCGCGCCACCACCGCCCGCCACCCGAACAGGACGAGCGACGACCTGTGGTCCCCCTACCTGTTCTCGATCCTCGGCGAGCCGGAGAAGGAGGCGGTGCGCCAGTGGCTGTACTTCAAGCCGGAGGACGTGCCGCAGGAGTGGGACGCCGACTTCGACGAGAACGCCCAGATCGTGGTCTGGTCAGGCGGCTCGTGGAGCTGGTTCACCGACACCGTGCCGCTGGGCGGCGCCGACTTCCGCAAGAACTTCTTCACGCTCGACCACTGGGCCCGCTACTCGTTCGTCAACAGCCGCAGCGGCTCGCGTTACTTCCTGCAGAACACGCTGCGCTTCCTCGACCAGCCGGGTGAGTACTACTTCGACTTCGCCAAGGGCGAGGTCTACTACTGGCCGAAGGGCTCGATCGACAAGGTCATGGCCCCGACCGTGAAGACGATCCTGTCGATCGCGGGCAGCAGCCCGGAGGAGCGGGTGCAGAACCTCGCCTTCGACGGGCTGGCGCTGCAGTACAGCGACTTCGTGGACTGGTACCGCGCGGGCTGGATCAGCGAGGGCGACTCCGGTTACGAGCACAAGTACCCCGTCTACGACCGGCAGATCGAGATGCCGCGCAACCGGTTCGGCATGATCACGGTGACGAACTCGCGGGACATCGACCTGACCGGGCTGCGCCTGTCGGACAGCGGCTTCATGGGCGTCTACCTGTTGTTCGCCAACGAGCGGGTCAAGGTGTCGGACAGCCTGCTGGAGAACATCGGCGCCGACGGCATCAAGGTCGAGGGCGGCTACCCCGGCGAGGGTGACATCTCGGGGCACCACACGTTCACGAACAACTACATCCACCACGTCGGCGAGCTGGTCCCCGGCGACGCGGCCGGCATCGAGCTGCTCAGCACGGGCAACAACGAGATCAGCCACATCAACGTCGAGCACAGCGCCCGCTACGGCATCAGCCTGGAGGTGCGGCCCGAGGTCAAGGACGAGGACAACTACGCCCGCAACAACCGCTTCTCCTACATCCGCATCGACGAGGCGGGGCTCGACAGCGGCGACATGGGCGCCTTCTACACCTACGGCGTCAGCAACACCGAGCCGCACGAGATCGACAACCACGTCTCGCAGATGGTGATCGGCGACGTCATCAACGACCCGGCCGGCGCGATGCCGGACAGCGGCACCCGCGGCGTGCACATGGACGCCGGCGGCTGCGGGTTCTCCTTCGAGAACATCGAGGTCGGCAAGGTCAGCGACGACAAGTACCAGAGCTACCAGTGCAACGAGGTCAAGAACGCCAACTGGGCCGACGGCTTCGACTCCTCCAAGATGGAGTACGACAAGATCGGCGTGACCGACGCCTTCCCGTACCCGCTGCCGGAAGCGCAGGAGGCGCAGTGAAGGTCGTGAGCGCGGCCGTGGTGGTTCTCGCCGCCCTCGTCGTCACCCCTACCGCCAGCGCGCAGGCCCCGTGCAAGCCCGTCGAGTTCTACGTCGCGCCCGGCGGCGCGGACGGCGGCCCTGGCAACGCGCAGCGCCCGTGGAAGACGATCGAGCACGCCCGCGACCAGCTCAGGGCCAAGAAGCGGCACCAGAACTGCGACATCGTGGTCAACGTCAAGGCCGGCGACTACGTCGTCGACAAGACGATCGAGTTCACCGAGGCCGACTCGGGCGAGAACGGCCACACGATCGTCTACCGCAGCGTGGACGGGCCGGGCGAGGCCCGCCTGCTCGGCGCCAGGCCGGTGACCGGCTGGGAGAAGTACAAGGGCGACATCTACAAGACCAAGGTCGACCGGAACTTCTACACTCTGTTCGAGGACGGCAAGCGCGCCACCACCGCCCGCTACCCCAACCGCAGGTCCGGCGACGTGTGGGCGCCCTACCTCACCTCCGTGCTCAAGGAGCCGGAGAAGGAGGCGGTGCACCAGTGGCTCTACTCCAAGCCGGGCGAGTGGGACAAGAGCTGGAACCTCGACAACGCGCAGGTGACGGTCTGGTCGGGCGGCAGCTGGAGCTGGTTCACCGACACCGTCCCCATCCAGAACCCGTCGTGGGACGACAACCAGATCACCCTGGAGCACTGGACGCGCTACGCCATGGTCAACAGCCGCGGCGGCTCGCGCTACTTCCTGCAGAACTCGCTGGACTTCCTCGACCAGCCGGGCGAGTACTTCTTCGACTTCGACAAGGGCGAGGTGTACTACTGGCCGAAGGGCTCGATCGACAAGGTCATGGCCCCGACGGTGAAGACGATCATCTCGCTGGCGGGCAGCGCGCCGGACAAGCGGGTGCAGAACCTCGCCTTCGACGGGCTGGCCCTGCAGTACAGCGACTTCGTCGGCTGGTACCGCAACGGCTGGATCAGCGCCGGCGACGCCGGCGTGCCGCACAAGTACCCCGAGTACGACCGGCAGATCGAGATGCCGCGCAACCGGTTCGGCGCGCTCACCCTCACCAACACCCGCCACATCGACCTGACCCGGCTGCGCATCGCCGACACCGGCTTCACGGCGGTCTACCTGTTGTTCGCCAACGACCACGTCCGGATCTCCGACAGCCTGCTGGAGAACATCGGCGCCGACGGCATCAAGGTCGAGGGCGGCTACCCCGGTGAGGGCGACGTGGCCGGTCACAACGTCTTCACCAACAACTACATCCACCACATCGGCGAGCTCGTGCCCGGGGACGCGTCCGGGGTCGAGCTCATGAACACCGGCAACAACGAGGTCAGCCACACGGTCGTCCGGCACAGCGCACGCTACGGCGTCAGCCTGGAGGTGCGCCCCGAGGTCAAGGACGGCGACGGGTACGCGCACGGCAACGTGTTCAAGTACCTCCGCATCGAGGAGGCGGGCCTGGACAGCGGCGACATGGGCGCCTTCTACACCTACGGCGTCAGCAACACCGACCCGCACCCGATCACCAACCACGTCTCCCAGGTCGTGATCGGCGACGTCATCCCCGACGCGTCGATGCCCGACAGCGGGACGCGAGGGGTGCACATGGACGCCGGCGGCTGCGGGTTCTCCTTCGAGAACATCGAGGTCGGCAAGGTGACCGACGACAAGTACCAGAGCTACCAGTGCAACGAGGTCACCAACGCCAACTGGGCCGACGGCTTCGACTCCTCCAAGATGGAGTACGACAAGATCGGCGTGACCAGCGCCTTCCCGTACCCCGTCCCGAATTAGACGGCGCCCGCGGGCGGCGGCCGATCCGCCGCCCGCGGGCGCATCCATCCGCCCTCGGGCGCCCCGGGGGCACGGCCCGCTGGAGCACCCCCCATGAACGACCTGACGCGCCGCGGCTTCCTCTTCCTGAGCACCGCCGCGACCACGCTCGCCCTCTCCGACGCACCCGCCGTCACCACCGGCGGCCCCACGGGCAGCCCCACTGGCAGCCCCACTGGCAGCCCCACTGGCAGCCCGGGCAAGGCCTGGTTCTCCCGCCCGGCCCGGTCCGTCCGGCCCATGGTGCGCTGGTGGTGGCCCGACGCCCACGTGGATCCCGCCGAGATCAGACGGGAGGTCGACCAGCTCGCCGCCGCCGGGTTCGGCGGCGCCGAGATCGCGGCGGTGCACCACAGCATCCGCGACAAGTCCGTGCTCGACCCGGCCGGCCACGGCTGGGGCACCCCCGCCTGGAACGCCGCCGTCGAGGCCGCCCTCGACCAGGCGGCCAGGCGCGGCATCCGTGTCGACCTGACCATCGGCCCGTCCTGGCCGGCCGCGGTGCCGTCCATCACCCCGGACGACCCGGCCGCGGTCAAGGAGCTCGCCCACGGCTCGGTCACCGTCGCCGCGGGCGCCACGTATGCGGGCGACGCGCCGCCACCGGCCGTGCCGCCCGGCGAAGGCGTCACCGAGCGGAAACTCCTGCTCGTCCAGGCGGCCAGGATCGAGCCCGCCCACTCCACCGGCGACGAGACCGGCCTCGACCCCGCCTCCGTGCGGGAGGTGCCCGTGACCGGCGAGAGCGTCACATGGACCGCGCCCGCCGACGGCGAGTGGGTGCTGATCTCCTACTGGGAGCGCGGCTCCGGCCAACGCCCCGAGTCCGGCCCGCACACCGCGCCCGAAGCGTACGTGGTCGACCACTTCAGCGCGGCGGGCACCCAGGCGGTCATCGACCACTGGGAGTCCGAGCTGCTCACGCCCGCCGTGCGCGGGCTGCTGAAGAAGGCGGGCGGCGCGCTGTTCGAGGACTCCATCGAGATCGAGACCGACGCGCTGCCGTGGACGCCGGGGCTGCTGGAGGAGTTCGGGCGGCGGCGGGGTCACCCGCTCGCGCCCCTGCTGCCGGTGATGTTGCTGGCGGAGGAGGACCCGGTCTTCGCGTACGAGGCCGCCATGACCAGGCACGCCCGCAAGGACTACTGGGACACGATCTCCGAGCTGTTCAACGAGCACCACTTCGCCAGGCTGCGCGACTGGGCCCACTCGCTCGGGCTGAAGCTGCGCGCGCAGCCGTACGGGCTGCGGACCGACGCCATCGCGGCGGCGGCCGTGCTGGACGTCCCCGAGGGCGAGTCGCTCGGGTTCAAGAACCTCGACGACTACCGCTGCCTGGCCGGCGGCCGCGACCTGGCCGGGCACGAGGTGTTGTCCAGCGAGGCGGGTGCGTACGCGGGCGGCGCCTACACCACGACGTGGACGAGGCTGCTCACCACCATGGGGGGCGCGTACGCGGCGGGGCTCAACCAGACGGTGTTGCACGGGTTCTCCTACGCGAGCGCGCCGGGGGCGGCCTGGCCGGGGTTCGCCGCGTTCACGCCGTACGACGGGACGGCCGGCTATTCCGAGTCGTGGGGGCCGCGCCAACCCACATGGCAGCACGTGCCCGATATTTCTGGATATTTCGCTCGCATCCACCAGGTCCTGCGGGAAGGTCGTCCCCGGGCGGACGTGGCGGTCCTGCGGCAGACCGGATACACCAAGACCGGCATCGGCGCCAGCTGGTTCACCGCCAGCGGCGTGCCCACCGGCTGGACCCACCAGTTCGTCAGCGGGCCCCTGCTCGACCTGCCCGCCGCCCGCGTCTCGGGCGGCCGGCTCGCGCCCTCCGGCCCTGCCTACAAGGCGCTGTTCGTGGAGGGCGACAAGTTCTACGCGGGCGAGCCCACGATGACGGTGCCGGTGGCCGGGCGGCTGCTGGAGTACGCGCGGGCCGGGCTGCCCATCGTGCTGCTCGGCGCGTGGGAGTCGGCCTCGGTGCCGGGCCTGCCCGGGGACGGCGAGAACGAGCGGCTGCGCGAACTCGTCGCCGCGCTGCTGGCCGAGCCCACGGTGCGGATGGTCGCCGATCAGGCTGACGTCCCCGACGCGCTCGCCGACCTCGGCGTACGGCCCGACGTGCGGCATGCGACCCCGAGCACGCTGCTCACCCTGCGGCGGGTCGCCGGGGGGATCGACTACTACTACCTGTGCAACGGCAAGCACGTCGAGAACCCCAAACCGCCGGTCGCGCCGATCGACCACGACGTCACGCTGGCCCGCGCGGACCGCCACGGAGTCCCGTACCTGCTGGACCCGTGGACCGGCCGGGCCGAGCGGATCGCGCTGTACGCGGAGGAGCCCGGCGGGATCCGGCTGCGGGTGGCGCTCAAGCCGGGGCAGGCGCGGATCGTGGCCATCGGCCGCCCAGGGCTGTTCGGCGACCGGACGGGCAACCGCCTCCACGCCACCGCCACCGACGCGGACCGCGCCCTCTACTCCGGCGGCGACCTCGTCGTCCGGGCGGCCAGGGCAGGGACCTACACCACCGCCCTCTCCACCGGCCGTACCGTCACCACGGTCGTCGGCGAGGTCGCCCCGCCCGTGGAGCTGTCGTCGTGGCGGCTCAAGATCGAGGACTGGCGGCCGGGCGCCACCCCTGACCGGACGGACAAGGTCGTCCACGAGCTGGATCTGGAGGCGCTCGCCCCCTGGACGGAGATCCCCGAGCTGGCCGACGTGTCGGGCATCGGGACCTACATCACCACGGTCGACGTGGACGGCCCGGCGTACCTGGAACTGGGCGAGGTGACCGACACGTGCCGGGTGCGCGTCAACGGCCGCCGCCTGGACCCGGTGGACCAGATCTCCCCCGTGGTGGACGCCGGCCGCTACCTCAGGCGCGGGACCAACACCATCGAGGTCGAGGTGGCCACTCCGCTCGGCAACCGGCTCAGGGTGGCGGACCCGGACGTCTACGGCGGGCTGAAGCGGCAACCGTACGGGCTGATGGGGCCGGTCCGGCTGGTGCCGTACGGGGAGGAACGGGTGCGCCCGTGAACCAGGGACGTGCTCGCCCGTCTGCGCCGCTAAAATGAAGCGCGCCCGCCGGAACCGGTCCGGATCGGGCGCGCCGCATGGTCGTTGCTTCGGCGTACGGCTCACTTGGCCAGGGAGCGGCCGGTGGCCCAGACCGCCAGGCCGGCGACGGCGCCGAACGCCGCGCCGATCCACAACACGCCGGTGGTGCCGGTCGCCGAGACGACGACGCCGCCGACCGCCGCACCCGCCGCGATCGCCAGGTTGAACATCGAGGTGTTCAGCGCGGTGGCGGCCTCGGCCGCCTCAGGCGCGGCCTTGAAGATCCAGCTCTGCACGCCCACGGGCACCCCGCCGAAGGCCAGACCCCAGAGGACCAGCAGCACCAGGCCGCCGGCCGGCGTGGCGCCGGCGAGGGGGAACAGGGCCAGGGAGGCGGCCAGCAGCACACCCGCTCCGATGAGCGCGCGGCGCGGGTCGCGGGCGGCGGCGGACCCGGCGACGACGGTGCCGAGGATGCCGGCGACGCCGAAGGCCAGTTGCGCGGGACCGATCAGGGTGGCGTCGAGCCCGGAGGTCTGCTGCAGGATCGGGCTGATGAAGGTGTAGGCGGCCCAGTGCGCCCCGACCAGCAGGAACGTGGCGGTCACCGCGGCACGCACGGCGGGGTTGCGCAGCTGGGCGAGCAGGGTGCGCGGCGAGACGATCGTGGTGGCGGGCAGCTTGGGCAGCAGGGCGTACAGGGCGACGGCGACCAGGGCGCCGAGGGCGGCGACCACACCGAAGGCGATCCGCCAGTCGGTCAGGCCGCCGATCAGGGTGGCGGCGGGAGCGCCCATCACGTTGGCGGCGGTGGCGCCACCGAAGGCCAGCGAGGTGGCGCGGGGGATGTGACGTTCGGGCACGAGCCGGACGGCGACGCTGGCGGCCAGCGCCCAGAAGCCGCCGATGGCGATGCCGACGAAGACGCGGGAGGCCAGCATCACGCCGAAGTTGGGGGCGAGCGCGGACGTGAGGGTCGCCGCGAGCATGACGGCGAGCAGGCTCAGCAGGACCAGACGCCGGTCGAGCCGCCGGATGAGGATCGGCAGGACAGGGGCGGAGATCGCCGCCAGCAGCCCCGGCAGGGTCACGGTCAGCCCGGCCAGCCCTTCGGAGACGCCGAGACCGCCGCTGATGGCGGTGAGCAGGCCCACGGGAAGCGACTCGACGGTGACCATCGCGAAGGTGGCGGTGGCCACCGCGATGACGGCCAGCCACTGCCGGAGCGGAACTTTCGGTGAAGCAGCCGCCGGAGTTGCACTGCCGACGGGTGCGGTGTCCACGGACATGACATCCACCTCAAAATCTCAATGTTGAACTTTTCAACATTGAGGATCGTAGGAGATGGGTTACCTTAGTGTCAAACACTTCAACATTAAGGAGTTCCGATGGAGCAGACCGAGGACCACGTCGACCGTGTGCTGCGTCAGTGGCGGGCCGAGCGCCCCGACATCGACCCCTCGCCTATGGGTGTGATCGGCCGCATCTCCCGCGCCGCCCAGACGCTCAGCAAGCGCAATCGTGTCGTGTTCGCCCGCCACGAGCTCCAGCCCTGGGAGTTCGACATCCTGGCGACGCTGCGCCGGTCAGGACCGCCGTACCAGATGACCGCCGGAGGTCTCAGCGGCGCGTCGATGGTCACCTCGGGCGCGATCACCAACCGGATCGACCACCTCGTGAGCCGGGGCCTGGTCACCCGCGCAACCGACCCGGGCAACCGCCGCAGCGTCCTGATCACGCTCACCGACGCCGGCCGCGACGTCATCGACGGCGCCGTCACCGACCACGTCAGCGGCGAGGCCCAGTCCCTGGCGGCGCTGTCCCCGGGCGAGCAGGACCAGCTGGCCGCCCTGCTGCGCAAGCTCCTGCTCAGCCACGGTGATGCCCCGGCCGGGGCACAGGCGGGCGCGGCGTCATCCCGCGCGTGACGGCCCGTCCCCGGCGGGCCCGATCGGCCGCGAACCGGCGCGAACCGGCGCGGACACCGCCGGACCCTTCCCCACCGGCCGGCTCCTGCCCAGGGGCCTGGTGGAATCGCCAACCGGGTGACGGAACGACGTCAGGCGAGCTGGAGGTGCGCGGAGAGTTCTGAAACCTTCGCTACCGGCCCCTCGACCGCGGTGACGGCGCGTCCGCGACTCCAGCGTCGCACCGATGGCCCGCACGTTGGATCACCCGCGGGCCGACCTCCATACCGCTGGCGTTCTCTCGCGCAGGGGCCGTTGTTCAGCTCTCTCGGAAAAGATCGTTCGGCTGCCATGACGGCCGCACCGAACGACTCACCGGAGAACGCTTTATGTTGAGTTCCTCCCGAGAAGGCATCAAGCTCCGCGTTGCCCTGGCCCTCACCTCCCTGGTCGCCGGCTCGGCCGCGGCGATCGCCCCCGCTTCCGGCGCCGCGGCGAGCCCGCTGACCGGCGCCTGGAACAAGACCGCCTACCGCGGCCACGTCGAGGTCGTCCGCACCCAGGACGGCCCGGCCGACCCCTCGGTCCTGACCGGAACCGTCTTCGTCGACCACGACCGCGACAGCGTCCACGACCGGAACGAGCGCGGCCTGCGCGGCGTCGTGGTGTCGAACGGGCGCGACGTGGTGACCACCGACTCCCGCGGCCGCTACCGGCTTCCCGCCTACGACAACATGACGGTGTTCATCACCCAGCCGGCCGGCCACCAGGTGCCGGTGGACGAGTCCAACGTCGCGCAGTTCCACTACAACCACCTGCCCGAGGGCTCGCCCGCGCTGCGCTACGGCGGCATCGCCCCCACCGGGCCCCTCCCGGACGCGGTGAACTTCCCCGTCGTGCGGAGCGGGCCCACGAAGGCCCGGGAGCAGCACTGCGTGATCGCGGGCGACCTGCAGCCCTACAACAAGACGGAGGTCGGCTACGCCCGCAAGGGCGCGATGGCCGACCTCGCGAAGCGCCACGACTACCAGGGCTGCGGCACACTTTTCATCGGTGACGTCGTCGGTGACGACCTGTCGCTCTATCCGGACGTGAAGGAGCTCACGAGCCTGATCAACGGGCCGGCCCGGTTCCTGCCCGGCAACCACGACCTCGACTTCGACGCCGGGACCGCCGAGCACGCGTTCGACACCTTCCGCGCGCAGCTCGCGCCCGCGTACTACTCCTACGACGTGGGCGACGTGCACGTCGTCGCGCTCAACACGGTGCGCTACCCGTGCACCCCCGACGTCGACAACGCCGACGGCCTGCGGCCCCAGTGCGACACCCCGGCGGACCGGCCGGCCTACAACGGCAGGCTCAGCGACGACCAGCTCACGTGGCTGGAGCGCGACCTGGCCAAGGTCGACCGCGGCAAGCTCATCGTGGTCGCCAGCCACATCTCCCTGCTGAACTGGGCCGACGAGGGCAGCCCGATCCACAACGTCGACCAGGTCCGCAAGGTGCACGAGCTGCTGGACGGCCGTAAGGCCGTCGCCGTCTCCGGACACAGCCACTCCATCGAGAACATGAAGACCGGTGACCTCGCCAAGGGCTGGCGTGACCTCTTCGGCGTCGAGGGGCTGCCGTTCCCGCACATCACGGCGGGCGCGATCTCCGGCGACTGGTACTCGGGCGAGCTGACCGACGAGGGCTACCCCGTCGCGGTCGGACGCGACGGCGGCATGCCCGGCCTGCTCACCCTCGATGTCCGTGGCAGCTCCTTCAAGGAGCGGTACACGGTCACCGGCAAGAGCGACGAGGTGCAGACGCAGCTGGGTCTCAACAGCCCGGCCTACCGCGAGTGGTACGTCGCGCGCCAGGCCTGGAACGAGGACCAGCAAGGAGAGGCGCCGGAACTGGGCGACCCGAATGTCGTGGACCGCGAGGATCTGGCGGGGCACACCTGGCTCACGACCAACTTCTGGATGGGCTCCACCGGGTCCACGGTCAAGGTCAAGATCGACGACGGCCAGGAGGGCGAGGCCATCCGTACCCAGGAGCTCCGCGGTGAGGACCAGCTGATCGGCCCCGAGTGGTCCGACCCGCACGCCGCCGCGCAGCAACTGCTCGGCGACGCCAGCATCGCTGACCGGTCGATGCACCTCTGGCGGTTCGAGCTGCCCGCCGACCTCGCCGAGGGCGAGCACAGCGCGACGGTCACCGCCACCGACTCCTACGGCCGGACGTTCACCGACACTCTGCGCTTCACGGTCGTCGAACAACGGTAACGGCTTTCCTGCCCGTTCCTCGTACCCATTCCTTCGGGGCCGCCACCCGCACCGGGTGGCGGCCCTGCGCGTTCTCGGACCGGTGCGCGTCCGGCGGCCCGAGCGCTGATCCCAGCCCACAACCGGGGCTTCCCGGCCTTGACCGGACCTGTTGAGACGTATACATATTTATTCACAGCCAACTATCCATTCGCTTGAGAGGTGCAGGTGAAGGCAACCATCACGGTGCTCGCGACCGCGGCGGCGCTCGTCTTATCCCCGGTGACCGCACAGGCCGAGGCGGGTGACGAGCCGCGGTTCTCGGTGCCCGGGCGAGGCGGCGGGACCTGCGTCGACGCGCCCCTGACCATCACGTTCCCCGAGCCGCCGGCCCTGGGCACGATCGGCGCGATCGAGGTGCGCCGCGCCGACGGCACACTCGCCGACCGCATCGAGGCCGCCACCGCGAAGACCGACAGGAAGAACGTCGGCAGCGCCATCTCCGACACGGGACTGCCGCACGACTTCTCGTACGAATCGATCATGATCGAGGGCCATCGGGCCGACGTCTACCTGCACCACCGGCTGGAGTACGGCCAGGAGTACTACGTCACCGTCGACCAGGGCGTGTTCGCGGGCTTCGACGGCGTGCGGGACCCCCGGGCCTGGCGGTTCACGACGACCAAGCGCGAGCCCAAGCCCGGCCGGCTGACGGTGTCGGCCAAGGGCGCCGGCGACTTCTGCACCGTGCAGGGCGCCATCGACGCGGTGCCGACCGGCAACACGACCCCGGTGACGATCGACGTGCGGCCCGGCGTCTACACCGAGATCGTCTACGTCCGCGAGGACCGCCCGCACATCACCGTGCGGGGCGCGGGGGCGAAGCGCACCGTGATCCGCTATCCCAACAACGACCTGCGCAACGGCGACAAGGCGCTGAGCGACGGCGGCCCCGAGGATGTGTGCCCGCGCCGCGTGCTGGAGACGTCCGACCTGCACAACTGCTGGCGGGCCTCGTTCGGGGTGGACGCCTCCGACTTCCTGATGAGCGACGTCACCGTGCACAACACGACGCCGGACGGCGGCTCGCAGGCCGAGGCGTTCCGGGGCAACAACGAGCGCATCGCGCTCGAACGCGTGCACCTGCGCAGCTTCCAGGACACGCTGCGCCTGCAGGGCAAGGGTTTCGTGACCGACAGCCACATCAGCGGCGACACCGACTTCGTCTGGGGCACCGGCACGGTGTTCATCCAGGACACGGTGCTGGAGTCGACGGACCGCGGCTACATCTCGCAGAGCCGCAACGACGAGACCCGGCCGGGCACGGTGTTCGTCAGGACCAAGCTGACACGGGCTCCCGGCGTTCCGGACGGCTCGGTCGCGCTGAGCCGCAGCGCGGTCTGGCGTTTCACGCACAGCCAGGTCGTGTACATCGACACCGAGATGGACGGCCACATCGACCCGGCCGGCTGGCAGATCGACCCGGACGACTGCGCGCAGGCCCGGCAGACGTCCTTCTGGGAGTACGACAGCACCGACCTTTCCGGCCGCGCGATCGACACCTCGCAGCGGCTGGCCTGCTCGCGCCAGCTCACGGACGCCGAGGCGAAGCAGTGGAGCGACCCGGCGTTCGTGCTGGGCGGCTGGGATCCGGAGCGGGGCCACCACGGAGAGCACGGGAGCCGATCTGATGCACACGAGTGACGAGACGGGCGCCGGACCGGCGCGGACGGCGAGCCGGCGCGGCGTGCTGGGCGGGGTGC
>NZ_SMKP01000011.1:0-95297 GCF_004349015.1 Nonomuraea diastatica | reverse complement strand
CGCCATGGTCGCGATGGATCAGCGGGAGAGCCTCAGGCAGATGTTCGCCGCCGCCACGGGCGAGCAGGTGGACGATGACACGCTGGCCGGGTTCAAGCTGGCGGTGGCGCGGGAGGTGGGGCCGCACGCCTCCGGGTTCCTGATCGACCGGGACTACGGCTTCGACCGGGTGGCCGCCGAGGGCATGGTCCCCGGCGGGCTGATCATCGCCGTGGACAGTCTCCGGCAGGCGCCCGACGGCCCCGTCGAGGACACCTCGATCGACGAGACGATCGACCTGGCCGCCGCGCGGCGGGCGGGCGCGGTCGCGGCCAAGCTGCTGCTCATCTGGCGCGATGACGAGCACCGGCAGCGCCGCCTGGAGACCGCCGCCGTGTTCGTCCGCGGATGCGCCGAGGCGGGCCTGCTCTCCGTGCTTGAGGGCGTGGCCAAGCCGGTCCAGGGCCAGGAGACGGCCTTCGACGGGCCCGCCGCGATCCGGGAGGCCGCCGGGGAGCTGGCCGCGCTGCGGCCCAGCCTGTACAAGGCCCAGGTTCCGCTCGGCGGCGCCGCGCCCGAGGAACGGCTGGCCGACGAGTGCGCCCGGCTCGACGAGGTGATCCCGGTTCCGTGGGTCGTGCTCTCCCAGGGCGTCGAACGGGACGACTTCCCCGCCGCCGTCCGGGCCGCCTGCCGGGCGGGCGCGTCGGGGATGCTGGCCGGCCGCGCGATCTGGAGCGACGTGGTGGGGTCCGCCGACCCGGCCGCCGAGCTGCGTGCGCGCTCGGTGCCCCGGCTCGTGCGGCTGGCGTCCATCGTCGACTCCTTTGCCCGCCCGTGGAACGCCCGATGACGCCGCCGCAGACCGCCCCGCAGACCGCCCCGCAGACCGGCCCGCAGACCGGCCCGCAGACCGGCCCGCAGACCGGCCCGCAGACCGGCCCGCAGACCGGCCCGCAGACCGGCCCGCAGACCGGCCCGCAGACCGGCCCGACGACTGGTCCGACGATCGGGCCGCGGATTGGGCCGACCACCGGTCCGGTGATCGCGATGTTGCACACCGTGCCCGCGCTCGCCGCGCCGCTGGCCGAACTTGCCGCCGAGGTGCGGCCCGGCGCGCGGATCCTGCACTTCGCCGACGAGAGCCTGCTCCAGGACACCATCGCCAACGACGGCCCGCCCCCGCACGTCCTGCGCAGGCTGGTCTCGTACGCGATGTACGCCAAGGAGTCGGGAGCCGGGACGCTGCTCGTCACCTGTTCCTCCATCGGCGAGGCCGCCGAACAGGCGCGTCCGCTCGCCGAGCTGCCGATCCTGCGCATCGACGAGCCGATGGCCGAGGAGGCGGTGCGGGCCGGGGACCGGATCGGCGTGCTGGCGACGCTGGCCACCACGCTCGGCCCGACCACCAGGGCGGTCCAGCGGGCGGCGTCCCGTCACGGGGTGGGGCGGGAGGTCGTTCCGCACCTGTGCGAGGGCGCCTTCGACGCGCTGCGTGGGGGCGACCCGGCCCGCCATGACGCCCTGGTCCTCGACGGGTTCGGCCGGCTCGCGGGGCAGGTGGACGTCGTGGTGCTCGCCCAGGCGTCGATGGCCAGGATCGTCACGGAGGCGGACGGGGGAGTGCCGGTGCTCTCCTCCCCGCGCTCGGGCGTCGGCCAGCTGGCCTGAGCCGACCCGGCCCATCCCAGGAGCCCTTCCCTGCCCGGGCCGGCCAGGCCCCGGGCTGGTGAGGGCTCGGGCAGGTCGGGGGTTCGAACCGGCCCGGCTCGCCGGTCAGGGCCCAGGCCGGTCAGGTGGTGCTCAGGACGATGCGGCCCGCGGACGTGCCCGCCGCCTGGCGTTGCCAGGCTTCGGCGGCCCGCTCCAGTGGGACGACCTCGTGCGTCACCGACAGCCGCCCTTCGGCCACCCGCTCGGCGATCAGAGTGATGGCCGCGGCGCGCTGCTCCCTGGTCAGCTCGTTGTTGGTGTAACCGAGCACCCGCAACGACCGGCTGCGCAGCGTGGCGGAGTCGAGCGGGGACGTCTCCGCCGCCGAGCTGCCGAGGTTGACGAGCCGGCCCCTGGGACGCAGGTTGCGGGCGGCCGCGGCGGCCGGGGCGCCGAAGAGCGGGTCGACCACCAGGTCCAGCGGCCCGTCGCAGGCGGCGGTGAAGCGGGCGGCCAGCGCGGCCACGTCGTCGGTGTCCAGGGCGACGACGGCGTCCGCGCCGGCCTGCCGGGCCTGTTCGCGGGACTCCGGTGAGCGGGCGGCGGCGACGACCCGGCGCGCGCCCGCGAGACGGGCGAGCTGGACGGCCGCCTGCCCCACCACGCCACCGCCGCCGAGCACCAGCACCTGCTCGCCGGCTGCCAGCTCACCGCGCCAGGTCAGCGCCATGTGCGCGGCCACGGCCGACAACCCCAGCGCGGCCACGGCGAACGGGTCGGCGCCGGCGGGCAACTCCACGAGGTCCTCGGCGGGCACCGCCGCTAGCTCCGCCATGCTGCCGTCGCCCGGCGCCATCCCCGCCGACGTGGGAAACCACACGAGCCGCCCGCCGACGGCCCCGACCCCCTGCACGCCGGGCACGTACGGGACGGCGGGTGTCCCGAAGTAGGAGGCGCCGCCCGCGCACAGCAGGTCCAGGGGGGTGATCGGGGCGGCGATGACCCCGACCGTCTCAGCACCGGTCTTCGGGCCGGATGCCACGGGTGCGGGCCGCTCGGTCACCACGGGCGGCAGGCCGCACGTCTCGATCGTGACGGCCCGCATCACGAGATCACGTCCGGGCCTGTCATGTGGCGATGTCCGGGTACGGCAGGCTCATGTGGGACAGCCGCCGCGCGTACTCCTTCTGGAAGCCCAGCGGCGGATGGTCGCGCTCGAACATCGCGATGAACAGCGTCAGCGTGAGGAACGGATGCGCCCCAAGCTCGAACAACTTCGGGTAGTCGTGGGCGGCCAGGGCCTCGCGTTCGACGTCGTCGAAGCGGAGCCACGTCGACGACTCGCCGGTGTGGCAGCCGAGGATGCGGTTGGCGTGCTCGGCCTCCCACATCTCCACCGTGGCCCGCGGCTCCTCGCGGTAGCGCTCGACCAGCTCGGGGTCGCGGTCGACGGTGAAGAGGAACTTGTTCAGCAGGTATTTGCTCATGACCCGTCACCTCCGTTCGGGTACCACGTGAAGTACGCCTCCATGGTGTGGAACAGGTCGTAGGTGTCCACGTAGTCGGCCTTCTTACCCTCGCCGGCGACCCCCATCATCAGCATGAAGTCCATGAACCCGTGGGTGGCGTTGCCGGGCTCCCACAGGCTGTCCAGGGTGACCTCCGACAGGCAGCCCTCGAGGTCGCCGGTGGAGATCCACTCGACGGCCTTGCGGTCGAACTCCGGGTCGGGGCCGTGCGGCCCGAACTGGCGCGGCCCGCCGAGCTCGAGCGACAGGTGCCCGGTGCCGATGACCGCGACCCGCTGGTCGGAGGGCCACGACTCGACGAGGTCCCTGATGGTACGCCCGAGCTGCACGAACCGTTTCGGCCGCGGCAGGGGAGGGGCGAAGATGTTGGTGTAGACGGGCACGATCGGCAGGTCGTTCTGCGGGCGCAGGGTGATGACCGGGCAGGTGATCGAGTGGTCGATCCGCAACTCGTTGGAGAAGGCCAGGTCGAAGCCCGCGTCCAGGCCCTCGCGCAGGATGTACGCCGACAGGTCCTCCTGCCCCGTGAACATCATCCTGGGCAGCCCGAACTCGCGTTCCTCGTTGTAGAAGTTCGCGTCGTAGAAGGGCGCCTTGCCGACGAGGAACTGCGGCATGTTGTCCAGCCACAGCTGGTGGAAGTGGTCGGAGCCGACCATGACCAGCACGTCGGGCCTGGCCCTGGTCAGGGTCTCCCTGAACGCCTCCACTTTGCGCACCCACTCGTCGGCGAACGGCGGGCGGTCCTCGCCCGTGGAGGTGCTGGCGCGGTAGTAGAAGGGGTGGTGGGTGGATGCGATGACCGCGACGAGTTCAGCCATGCGTCTCTCCGTAGGGGTCGGGGGGCACGGACCGGTTGTTCAGGTCCACGGACAGGAAGATCTCGTTGGCCACGGGGTGGCGCAGTTCCTCGGCGAGCTGGCCGATCAGCCCGGCGGTCCTGGCCAGGAGCGCGAACCCGCGCAGCAGTTCCAGCGGCAGCCCCAGGTCGGCCAGCGCCGCGCCGCAGACGCCTGCGCCGTTGAGCGGCAGGGTCCTGCCCAGCACGCGGGGGTGCACCCGGCCGACCGCGGCGAACAGCGACAGGTGCGGCCCGAACAGGCCCTCTTCGGCCGCGATCTCGAACAGCCGCGGCGTGCGCGGGTCGCCGTCCTTGTGCACGTGGTGGCCGAGCCCGGGCACGCGCCGCCCCGACTCGCGCCACGCCGTCACGGTCTCCAGCGCGAGCGCGTCCCAGCCGGCGTCGTCGGAGGGGAGGGGATCGCGCTCCCTGAGCACGCCGGCGAGGAAACGCCCGCAGTCCTCGGTGACGCCGAGGAACCGGGAGCCGCCGCCGAGCAGCCCGGCGGCCAGCGCGCCCTGCACGGAGTCGGGGGCCGACAGGTAGGTCAGCCGGGTCACGATCGCCGTCGGCGTGAACCCGTGGTCGGCCAGCGCGGCCAGCACCGCCTCGAACACGCGCACCTCGCCCCGCGACGCGCGGCGCTGCGTGGCCAGCCAGAAGGCCAGTTCGCCGAAGCCCACCTCGCCCATCACGTCGGCGGCCAGGTCGTGGCCGAGCAGGGTGATCGACGTGGGCGACGACGCCCCGAGCGCGGTGGGGTAGTCCTCGGGCGTCACGACGGCTGCTCCTCGGCGAGCCATTTGCGCAGCTCGGCGCCGTGCTCGTTCAGCTCGGGCGGCGGCAGCGCGTAGCCCGCGGGCGTCTCGGAGAACCGGATCGGGTGCCGCGTCGTCGGCACCGCCCGCTCGCCCTCGCCCACCTCCACGACCGGGTCGAGCCCGAACCGCTCCGCTGCGGCGAACCCGCCGTCGATCGTGTTGATCGGCCCGCTCGGCACCCCGGCCTCCAGGAGCAGGTCGAACCACTCGTCGGCTGGGCGCAGGGCGAGCCGCTCGACCAGGATCGGCCGCAGCTCCTCGCGGTTGGCGGTACGGCTCGCGTTGCGGGCGAAGCGCGGGTCGTCGGCCACCTCGGGGATGCCGAGCACCTCGCACAGCTTGCGGAACTGGCCGTCGTTGGCAGCGGCGACGATGAGGTCCTGGTCGGCCGTGGGCAGCGGTTCGTACGGGAACACGCTCGGATGCGCGTTGCCCATCCGGTACGGCACCACGCCGCCGGCGACGTACGCCGAGCTCTGGTTGACCAGCCCGGTCAGCGCCGACGACATCAGGTTGACCTCGACGTGCTGGCCTCGCCCTGTGGCCTCGCGGTGACGCAGCGCGGCCAGGACGCCGATGACGGCGTGGTTCCCGGCCATCACGTCGAACACGCTGATCCCGGCCCGGTAGGGCGGCCCGTCAGGGTCGCCGGTGAGGCTCATCAGCCCCGACATGGCCTGCACCATCAGATCGTAGCCGGGCACCCGCGCCCCGGCCCCTGAGCCGAAGCCGCTGATGGACGCGTACACGATGCCGGGGTTGGCGGCCAGCACGGCATCGTAGCCGAGGCCGTACTTGTCCAGCCCGCCCGGCCGGAAGTTCTCCACCAGGACGTCGGCGCGCCGGGCCAGCTCCCTGGCCGCCTCGGCGTCGCCTTCGTCGCGCAGATCGAGGGCGATCGAGCGTTTGCCGCGGTTGACCCCAAGATAGTACGTCGACACCTCGCCCCTGGCGGGCGGCGTCCACGTCCGGGTGTCGTCGCCGCCCGGCCCTTCCACCTTGACGACGTCGGCTCCCATGTCCGCCAGCAACATCGTGGCGTATGGGCCGGCCAGGACCCTGGAAAAGTCGGCGACCAGCACGCCGGACAGCGGCCCCCGCGGCTCGGTGTCAGTCATCGAGTCCCATCCTCGCGTCCGTTGAACGGACATATGTCCGCCCAGTCGATCCCAGCACCTAAAGGCTATGACGTCAAGTACCTTGACAGCCGGGCGCATGCTCATCACAGTAGCGGTGACCGTATAGCGGACAACTGTTCGCCAACGAGGAGCGTGCCATGAACGACTTCGACTCCGGGCGCCCCGTAGTGCTGCGCGGCGGCACGGTGCTGCCCATGGACGGGCGCCGGGTGCTGCCCCGCACGGACGTCCTCGTCACCGGGGAAAGGATCGCCGCCGTCGGGCAGGACCTGCAGGCCCCGCATGAGGCCATCGAGATCGACGCCTCCGGCGGCATCGTCATGCCCGGCATGATCGACACCCACCGTCACATGTGGCAGACCGCGATGCGCGGCTACGGCGCCGACTGGACGCTCACCCAGTACTTCGTCTGGTTCTACCTGGAACACGGCAAGCTCTTCAGGCCCGAGGACGTGCACGCGGGCAACACGCTGGCCGCGATCGAGGCCCTGGACGCCGGCGTCACCACCGTCGTCGACTGGTCGCACGGCCTGCAGACCGTCGACCACGCCGACGCCGCCGCCGACGCGCTCCAGTCCGTGCCGGGCCGGTACGTGCTCGCGTACGGCAACATCCAGCAGCCGCCCGCCGAATGGACGGCCACGCCCGAGTTCCGCGACTTCGTCGCCCGGCGCGTCACCGGCGACGACCTGCTCGGCTTCCAGCTCGCCTTCGACGTGCTCGGCGACCCGTCCTTCCCGGAGAAGCCCGCCTTCGAGGTCGCCCGCGAGCTCGGCGTGCCCGTCACCACGCACGCCGGCGTGTGGGGCGCGACCAGCGACGACGGCATCAAGCTGATGCACGAGCACGGCTTCATGACCCCCGAGACCATCTACGTGCACGCCGCCTCGCTGTCGGCCGACTCCTACCACCGCATCGCGGCCACCGGTGGCTCCATCTCGGTCTCCACGGAGAGCGAGCAGAGCGCCGGGCAGGGCTACCCGCCCACGTGGGCCGTCCGCGCCCACGGCATCCCGGTGTCGCTGTCCATGGACACGAGCGTCTGGTGGAGCGGCGACCTGTTCTCCGCCATGCGCACCACACTCGGCGCCGACCGTTCCCGCGAGCACCTGGAGGCCCAGGCCAAGGGCGAAACCGTCACGCACTGCGGCCTGCGCGCCGACGAGGTCGTCACCTGGGCCACCCGGGGCGGCGCCCGCGCGCTCGGCCGCGACGACCTCGGCACGGTCGAGCCCGGCAGGAAGGCCGACCTGGTGCTGATCAAGAACGACGCGTCGCCCGTGTCGTTCCCGCTGCTCAACCCGTTCGGCCACGTGGCGTTCCAGGCGCAGCGCGGCGACGTGCACACCGTCCTGGTCGACGGCCGCGTGGTCAAGCACGAGCACCGCCTGGTCGGTGTCGATCTGGCCGCGGCCCGCCGCCAGGTCGAGCGGACGGTCGAGCACCTGCGCTCCGAGATGGGCGACGAGGCGTGGGAGAAGGGCATGAACCCGGACATCCCCGCGACGAAGATCCTCGACAACCCGTACACGTACACCGACTACCGCAGCGACTCCACGCACCGCCTGTGACCGGCCGCTATGCGGACGGGCGACCGTGCCGACCGTCTAAAGTCGGAGCAGGCGGATCCGAACGAGAGGGCATCGATGGCACGCGGTGACACAGGACCTGACTTCATCGAGGCGCTGGCGCGCGGCCTCGATGTCATCAGGGCCTTCCAGCCCGGGCGCCCGGTCATGTCCCTGACAGAGGTGGCGACCGCCGCCGGCCTGGCCAGGCCGACGGCCCGCCGCATCCTGCTCACCCTCCAGGAGCTCGGCTACGCCCGGCAGGAGGCGGGCGGATTCGCCCTCACACCGCGCGTGCTGGAGCTGGGCGTCACCTACATCCGCTCCACGGGGCTGTGGGAGGTGGCCAGGCCGCACCTGGAGCGGCTGGTCAGGCAGACGCACGAGTCCTCCTCGATCGCCCAGCTCGACGGCTCCGACATCGTCTACGTCGCCAGGGTCGCCGTGCCGAAGATCGTCGCTCTGTCGGTGCAGATCGGCACGCGCTTCCCGGCGCTGCAGACGTCCCTGGGCAAGGTGCTGCTGGCCGCGCTCTCCCCCGCCGAGGTGGAGCGGGTCCTAGCCGAGCCGAGCCGCTCCGGCATCGAGCCGCGCTGGCGGCCGGACGCCGGCGAGCGCGAGGCGGTGCTGCGCGAGGTGCGGGCCAAAGGGTGGGCGATGACGGACGAGCAGCTCGCCCTCGGCATCCGGTCGATCGCCGCGCCGCTCAGAGACGGGCTCGGCAACGTCATCGCGGCCGTCAACGTCAACGCCCACGCCGCCGAGACCTCCATCGACAAGCTGACCGAGGAGCACCTGCCGCTGCTGCTGAAGACGGCCGGCGCGATCAGCGCCGACTGGGCCGTTTACCAGGAGGTGCCGCACGTCACGGCCTCCTGAGCCCGGCCGCGCGCGGCCTGGGTCTTGCCGGGCGGGGCAAGTCGGCCTTCAATGATCTCCATACGGCGATCCAGGAGGGGCCGATGCGTGGTTTACGGGCGTCCGCAGTCGTTCTGATGATGGTGCTCACGACATTCGCGGTCTCGGAGCCGGCCGTCCCGGTCGTCGCCGGGCCGGCCGATCCGGAGCCGGCCTCGCTGGTCACCCTCTCCGTTCCCGGCCAGGCCGCGTTCGACCGCCTGGTCGCCTCCGGCGCCGACCTCACAGAACGGGTCCGCCCGCAACCTGACGGCAGCATCCAGGTCGACGCCGTCGTCACGCCCGGCCAGCTCGACGGCCTGAAGGCGCTCGGCGCGACCCTCGCACCCGGCGCCCCGGCCCAGGCGCGGCCGAGAGCCACCGCGCCCAAGGACCAGATCGTCATCGAGCGGGCGGTCTGGTTCAGGTCGCGCGACGGCTACTTCCTGTCCGTGGAGGCGTCCAGCAACGCCGGGCAGGCGGCCACGCTCAGCGTGACGTGGAAGGGCGCACGCGGGTCCGAAGGGCGGGCGGCCATGGTCGCCTACGTCGACGCGGGCGCGTACCTCGGCCACCAGCTCAGCACCCCCGTCCCCGCGGACGGCAGACCGCGGTGGGTCACCGTCACCTCGGCCGGAGGCGGCAAGGCCGAGGCGCGGGTCAAGGAATGGCCCGACGGCCAGCGGCCGGACCGCGAGGGCCGCGGATACCAGCGCGACTTCGTCACCCAGTACATGACGCCCGCGCAGCTCGACGAGCGCGTCAAGAGCCTGCACCGGCGCTACCCCCGGCTCACCGACATCATCACGCTGCCCCACCCGACCAACGGCTACCGGCGGCACGCCCAAGCCCTGATCGGCACCCCGCCCGCCGCGGCCGTCGTGGTCACCTCCGCCGCCTACGGCTCAGAAGGCGGCAACCACCTGGCGGTCGAGCTGGCCGACCCCGGCGCGCCCGACCGGCCGCTGCGGGTGAGCGTGGACGGCAAGCTCGTCACCGTCAGCCTCGCGACCGACGGCTCGGGCACGCCGGTCAGCACCGCCGCACAGGTCGCCGCCGCGATCAACGCCACGGGCGGCGCCGGCGTCACCGCCACGACCTACCGCGACGACGCCGGGGGCGGCGTCATGACGCCCGCGCCGCCCGCCCAGCTCAGCGATTTCCTCCAGGCACCTGCCGACGTCTCCCGCGAGCCCGCGCGCGTGCTGGCCCTGCGCATCGGCGCGCACCGCGACGGCTCGCGCACCGGCGTGCTCGCCTACGCCCAGGAGCACGCGAGGGAGTGGGTGACGCCCCTGGTCACCATCGAGGCGGCCGAGCGGCTGCTGCGCAACCACGCCAGGGACAAGGCGACCCGCCGGCTGCTGGAGCGCACCGACATCTTCATCGTGCCGACCGTCAACCCCGACGGCGCCAACTACAGCTACTACGACTTCAACGCCCAGCGTAAGAACATGACCAACCACTGCCCCGCCGCGCAGTCCGACCCGGCGGCGCGCAACACCTGGGGCGTGGACGTCAACCGCAACTACGCCGTCGGATCGCTGCACGACGGCTACTTCGGCGCCTCGGCCAACTGCCAGAGCGGCACGTACGCGGGCCCGGCCGAGCACTCGGAACCGGAGAGCCGCAACGTCATGTGGCTGGCGGAGACGTACCCCAACATCAGGTTCGCCCTGAACGTGCACAGCTACGGCGGTTACTTCATGTGGCCTCCCGGCGCCTACAAGCTCGACGGCCGCGTCACCCTGCCCAGGCCCTCGGAGCAGGACCTCGCGTACTTCCTGCGCTCGGCCCGCACGATCGAGGAGGCCATCGCCGCCGAACGCGGCACGGTCACCTGGCCGCAGCAGACGGGCCCCGTGACGGACGTGCTGTACTCGGCGGCCGGCAACTCCGCCGACGAGCTCTGGTACGACCACGGCATCTACGGGTGGGACTTCGAGGTCGGCGCCGACCTGTGGAACCCCGAGACACGCAGGTGGGAGGGAGTGGGCTTCCAGCCGCCGTTCAGCGAGGGACACGCCGAGGCGATGGAGTTCGCCTCCGGCCTCATCGCGCTGATCGGCGTGGCCGCCGACTACCGGGAACGCTGAGTCCCTGGCGGTCCCGTCGCGCTCCGCCACCGCTGTCCTGGAGGTGGCCGTCTCGGCGGCGCCCCTCGCCGTCCCGCGGACCGGCCGTGGAACGCGTACGGCCCCGCCCCCGCGACGGGGCCGTACGCGCGCCGGGAGCACCCCGCGCGGGCTGAGGCGAGTGGCCCCGCCGCGCCCCGCCGC
This sequence comes from Nonomuraea diastatica, assembly GCF_004349015.1. Taxonomy (NCBI): domain Bacteria; kingdom Bacillati; phylum Actinomycetota; class Actinomycetes; order Streptosporangiales; family Streptosporangiaceae; genus Nonomuraea; species Nonomuraea diastatica. The sequence goes on along the minus strand of NZ_SMKP01000011.1, from coordinate 84,591 downwards.
TTGCTAAGGCGCCGGTGTCCGGGGTGGCGGTTTCTCTGGGGCCGGCTTCTATGGGGCAGGGGCGTAGCCGGCCGGGCGGGCGGTGAAGGTGCCACGGCCCTGGGTACGGCTGCGCAGCCGGGTCGCGTAGCCGAACACCTCGGCCAGCGGCACGATCGCGGTGATCACGACCGTGCCCGGCCGGGTCGCGGAGCCGGAGATCCGGCCGCGCCGGGCCGCGAGGTCGCCCAGCACCCCGCCGGCCGCGTCGTCCGGCACCGTGACCGTCACCTCGGCCACCGGCTCCAGCAGCGCCATCGTGCCCGCCCGCAACGCCTCGCGCAGCGCCAGCCGGCCGGCCGTGCGGAAGGCGAGCTCCGAGGAGTCCTTCGCGTGGGTGGCGCCGTCGGTCAGCGTCACCCGCACACCCGTCACCGGATGCCCGCCCAGCGGCCCGTCGGCCAGGGCGTCGCGGCAGCCGGCCTCGACCGCGCGCACGTACTCGCGCGGCACCCGCCCGCCGGTGACGGTCGAGGAGAAGGCGAAGTCGCCCTCGGCCAGCGGCTCCACGTCTATCATGACGTGGGCGTACTGGCCGGCGCCGCCGTCCTGCTTGACGTGCCGGTACAGCAGGCCCGGCACGCCGCGGACGAGGGTCTCCCTGAGCGCCACCTGAGGCCGGCCGACGCCGACGGCCAGCCCGTGGTCGCGGCGGACCTTCTCCACCGCCACCTCCAGGTGCAGCTCGCCCATCCCCGACAGCAGCGTCTGCCCGGTCTCGGCGTCGGTGCGGACAGTCAGCGACGGGTCCTCCTCGGCCATGCGCGCCAGCGCCGAGGCCAGCCGGTCGGCGTCGGTGCTCCTGCGCGCCTCGACCGCCACCGACACCACGGGGTCGGCCGCGCCCGGAGGCTCCAGCACGAGGGGCGAGCCCGGCGCGCACAGGGTCGTGCCGGGCCGGGCCGCCTTCGGCCCGACGACGGCGACGATGTCCCCGGCCACCGCCCGGTCCACCTCGGTGTGCCGGTCGGCCTGCACACGCAGGATGCGGCTGATCCGCTCGGTACGGCCCGCGCTGGCGTCCAGCACCGTGTCCCCCTTCCGCATCGTGCCCGAGTACACCCGCACGTAGGTCAGCCGCCCGGTGGCGGTCGAGTTCACCTTGAACGCCAGCGCGGCCAGCGGAGCGGCCGGGTCCGCCGGGCGTTCCGCTCCGTCCTGGCCGCGCATCGCCGGCACGTCCAGCGGCGAGGGCAGATATGCCACCACCGCGTCGAGCAGCGGCTCGACCCCGCGATCCCGGTACGCCGAGCCGCACAGCACCACCACGCCCGCACCGGTGCGGGTCAGGTCGCGCAGCGCCGCGCCCAGCGTGCGCGCGGAGATCGACGGGCCGGCGCAGAACTCCTCCAGCGCCTCCGCGTGCAGCTCGGCCACCGCCTCCTCCAGCAGCCGGCGCCGCCGCAGCGCCTCCTCACGCAGTTCCTCCGGCACCTCGCCCTCCTCGCAGGCGCCGCCGGTCCACGCCAGCGACCGCATCCGCACCAGGTCGACCACGCCGGCGAACCCGTCCTCGCGCCCGATCGGCAGCTGCACGACCAGCGGCGCGGGATGCAGCCGGCGGCGGATCGACTCGACCGCGGAGTCGAGGTCGGCGCCGGCCCGGTCGAGTTTGTTGACGAACACGATCCGCGGCACGCCGTACCGGTCGGCCAGCCGCCACACGGACTCGCTCTGCGGTTCGACGCCCGCGACGCCGTCGAACACCGCGATCGCGCCGTCGAGCACCCGCAGCGAGCGCTCGACCTCGTCGGAGAAGTCGACGTGGCCGGGGGTGTCGATGAGGTTGATCCGGTGCCCGGCCCAGTCGCAGCTCACCGCGGCGGCGAAGATCGTGATGCCGCGGTCGCGCTCCTGGGAGTCGAAGTCGGTGACGGTCGTGCCGTCGTGCACCTCACCGCGCTTGTACGTCGCGCCGGCGAGGAAGAGCATCCGTTCGGTGACGGTGGTCTTGCCGGCGTCGACGTGGGCGAGGATGCCGAGATTGCGGACGGTCGTCAGAGAGGTGGAGAGATGAGCGCGCACAGCCGATGACCCTTTCGGGGTGTCGTCGAACAGGACAGCGCGATTCCCCGGACGAAGGACGGCCGGAACTCGAGGCCGTGCGAGAACCCCGGCGCGGGATCAGGCCCGCGGGGGTCGGAGAGGTCGCTTCGTCAGGGCGTCCGATGGCGGCCGCGCAGCCGGCATCGGGGCGACGAAGACACCAGGATCACCTCGTGCCGCGACGGAGGGACGACGGCGGCGGTGGTGTGGCGCACGGCCGGCTCCTCTCCCTCGTCGATGCGGTACGGCGTTCGGTGGGGAGTGTAATGACACGGGAGTGACGGAGGGAACCGATTTTTCCGGCGCGTCAGCCAGGGGCTCCACCGCGCGGACACGGCGGCCCTGACGATCGCCCCGGCACAGGCACAGGCACCGGTTCGGTGCGGCGTCCGGATGGCCGAGTTCCGCGTACGAGTTGGCCTGCCGCGGCCGCACCTGACGGGAGAAGGCGTTTGAGGCGGGCGTGGCGATGGTAGAGGCCATCTAGCAGGGGAAATGGAGATCGCCCCGCTATCGGAAGCCTTCCGGGGGAAGGCGTGATAGGCGGTCTCCGCGGTTGTGAGACCGCCGGATCGGGGGAAAACCCAATGCGTAAGACGCTCACCGGGCTGGGCCTGGCGTTCTTCTTGACGCTCGTCCCGGCCGCAGCGACGGCCGACGCGCCGGTCGCGCCCGTCGCGCAGAGCCAGGTCACACCCGCACCACAGCAAGAGAGGGACGGAGGCGGTAACGCCGGCCTGTGGGGCCTGCTCGGCCTGCTGGGCCTGCTGGGCCTGGCCGGCATGCGTAAACAGCGCCACGTCGGCACCTCTGAACACGTCTCCGACCGCGGGATGCGCCCATAGGCCGTCCCCGCCCGGCGACACAGCCGGGATGAGATCGCAGCGGCACGGCCGCCGCGCCGCGGCCGTGCCGACGCGGCTCGTTCAGAGCAGGGCGCCCGCCCGGCGGAGGCGCCGCTCGCGGAGGGCGAGCAGCGGCGGCAGGCCGAGCTGCGCGGCGATGTAGACGGCGACGGCCAGCGCCTCCCAGAAGCCCGCCGAGCCGATCGCGCCGCCGGCGAACTGGGCCACGCCCCAGCCGCCCAGCGAGATCATGAGCGGCAGCACCACCGTGACGAGCATCCAGACCATGACGGCGATCCCGGCGACGTACGGCACCACGAACCAGCGGGCGATCTGCCGGTCCCGCTCCCCGGCCTCCGCCAGTTCGGCACTCTCGGCCTCGGTGAGCCGGAACAGCCGGCCTTTCGCGGTGAGCCACGTCGTCCGGTAGAGGTTGTGGCAGCGCAGCGCGTTCGCCAGCAGCGCGTACGAGTCGCTGCGCAGCGGCAGGGCGACCCACTGCCAGACGATGCCGAAGATCAGGAAAAGCGCCACGGCGGCGAGGAAGCCGTCCACGCCGGCGGGCGGGCCGAGGAGCCGCAGCGCGAGCGTCACGGCCAGGACCACGGTGTCGATCGCCATGCCGGCCAGATAGACGCCGTAGCGGCGGTTGCGCGGCACCGCGACGATCTGGGTGAGGTCGGTCTCGAAGACGACGTACACACCGCGGTAACTGACGCGGAAGATCGCCGGCACGCCGACCGCGCGCCCCGCGAGCCAGTGCCAGGCCTCGTGCACGGCCCCGAAGGCGATGCCCAGCAGCAGCCACGTGAACGCCGACAGCCCCGGGCTGGGCAGGAACACGGCGTCCTCCCACGAGGGGCGGAGATCGGGCTGCGACACCAGCACGCCGGCCACGAACAGCGCCGCCGCCGCGTAGAACGACCAGGCGGCGCGGCCGAACAGCCGGGCAGCGGCCTGAGGGCCGACCCCTTCGATCCACCTGATGTGCCCGCGGACCGGCGCCGTCTCCGCGGGAGGGTCGAGCAGGCCGGCGGCGGTGAGCCCTTCGACGAAATCCGTGCCGTCCACCGGCTCGCCCGCGACCTCGCCGGCCCGCTCGCCGGCCTCGGCCAGCGAGCCCGTCTCCTGCAGCGTGGTCACGAACACCGCGCCAGGCTCGGGCACCGCGACGAAGACGCCCAGCTCGGGGCGCCCGAGAATCCAGGCTTCTCCGTCGAAGGAGACCGTCAGCCGCGCGGCTCGCTCGCGCAGCCCCGCATCCACGGACGTGGTCATTCTCTCTCTCCATGATCGGGTACGGCATGGGCAGGGCCGCACCCCGGTGTGGCCGGGATGCGGCCCTGCACCCCGGTATCAGGAGTCCGGGTGGATGAGCTGGGTCAGACGGGTGTTCTCGACCCGCTTGATCTCGATCTTCACAAGGATCACCTCCCTCCGCATGCCGGGCAGGCTGGGTTGCGAGGCCACTCGTCCTGACTCGTCGCACATCCGTGCGCGAAGTTGATGCTGAGCGGCCGGCCGGCGTATGCCGGTGGCTCGAAACCGGTCAGGTAACGCAGCACCTCGAAGGCGCCGAAGGCCCCCAGCAGTCCGGCGACCGGGCCGATCCCGCGGTTGGGCTGGGGTTTGCTGACGAAGAGGCGGGTGGCGGCGATGGCGCCCGCGATCGCCGGGTCGTCGGGGTCGTCGAAGTCGGACGGGTTCGACGGGTCCGCGGGCACGCACGCGCGGCACGCGCTGACGCCGGGCTGCACTGACCAGACGGTCCCCGTGGTGACCGAGATGCCGCCGCGGACGAACGGCACGTCGTTGCGCACGCACGCCTCGTTCACCCAGAGGTCGATCCGGTTCGGCCGGTCGATGCCCGAGGCCACCACGTCGGGCCGGGTGCGGGCGACGAGCTCATGAAGTTGCTCGGGACCCTCGACGTCGGCGTCGATCGCCTCGATTTCGACGGCCGGGTCGAAGGCCCTGACCCACTCCGCGGCCCGCTCCACCTTGCGGGCGCCGATGTCGTCCCAGCGGTAGAGGTACTGGCGGGCGAAGTTGCGCGGATCCACCGTGTCGCGGTCGAGCAGCGTCAGCTTGCCCACGCCGAGCCCGGCCAGATGCGGGATCGTGTTGGAGTTGAGCCCGCCGGTGCCGAGCACCAGGACGTGCGACTCGCGCAGGCGCCGCTGCAGGTCCTCGCGGCTGCGGCCGAGCGTGCTGAACGACTCGAAGAAGGCCAGATTGCTGAGGTAGCGTTCCGCGGCGGCGGGTTCCAGGCGGCCGAGCCGGTCGCCGTCCTCCAGCAGGCTCACGTCGTCGAACGCCGCGACGGCCCCTTCCACGTCCGCCACGTCCAGCGACAGCTCGTCCGCGAGCTCGGCGACGGTCCTGCCGCCCTCGCCGAGCAGCCCGAGGAGTTTCTCCACCGTGCCGTCGGGGTCGGACAGGACCAGCTGGTCGCGGGGGTCGTACACCAGCCGCAGCTCATCCCCGACCCGCTCCCACGCGATGTCCTTGAGTTGTGGCCTCATCGGTGCATCAGCCAATCTCTGAGATGATGTAGCAGGACTGTGGCATCCGGCCGCATGGATCCCGCATGGATCGCGCCAGGAGGACAATTGATCTTCGGGAGAGCCACGGCCGGCGTCGGCCGTGTGCCCGGGGTCCGCTTCCTCCTCCTCGGCCCGCTGGAGGTCGCCGTCGACGGCCGGGCCGTCCATCTCACCGGCAGGCAGCGTGCGTTGCTCGCGGCGCTGCTGCTCGACGCGGGTCATGTGGTGTCCGTGGAACGGCTGGCCGACAGCCTCTGGGGCGACGAGCTCCCGCCGTCCGCCCCGTCCAGGGTGCGCGCGCTGATCGCCGAGCTGCGCAGGGCGCTCGGCGATCACGGCCAGGACGTGATCGTCACCAGAAACCCGGGATACCTGGTCCGCGCCGCCGCGACCGACACCGCCGAGCTGGCCTCCCTGGTGGCGCGGGGGCACCGGGCGGCGGAGGACGGCCGGCACCCGGAGGCGGCCGACCGGTACGACGAGGCGCTGGCACTGTGGCGCGGCGAACCCTACCAGGATCTGGCCGGCCCCGTCGCCCACGCCGAGCGGCACCGGCTCGAAGAGCTCAAGCACGAGGCGGCCGAGGGCCGCGCCGCGGCCCTCGTGGAGATGGGCAGAGGGCAGGCGGCCGTCGCCGGCCTGACGCGGCTGCTGGCCGAGGTGCCGCTGCGTGAGCGGCCGCACGGCCTGCTCATGCGGGCACTCGCCGGTGGCGGGCGATTACCCGACGCGCTTGAGGTGTACCGCGACTTCCGCGCCCGGCTCGTCGAGGAGCTCGGCGTGGAGCCGAGCGGCGAGCTGCAGCGCCTCCACCAGCGCCTGCTGGCAGGCGAGCCCGCCGCAGATCCGCCCGCAGGGCCGTCTGCGGAGCCGCCCGCAGGACCGTCTGCGGAGTCGCCTGCCGGGCCGCCCACGGAGCCGTCTGCCGGGCCGTCTGCCGGGCCGCCCGGGGAGTCGCCCGCGGCGCCGGTGCCGCGCCAGCTGCCTCCCCTGCCCGGGGGCTTCGTCGGCCGCGCGGAGGAACTGCGGCGCATGGACGCCGGCCGGGTGACGCTGGTGGTGGGCCCGGCCGGCGTGGGGAAGACCGCGCTCGCCGTCCACTGGGCGCACCGGGCGGCCGCCGGGTTTCCCGACGGGCAGCTGTTCGTCGACATGCGCGGCTTCGACCAGCGCGAGCCGATGACGCTGCCGGAGGCGCTGCGCCTGTTGCTGCAGGGGCTCGGCCAGGCCGCCAAGGACATCCCCGTCGAGCTCGACGCCCAGATCGCCCTGTACCGCTCGCTCCTCGCAGGCCGGCGCGTCATGGTGGTCCTGGACGACGTCGCCGCACCCGAGCACGTCCGTGCGCTGCTGCCCGGCGACCCCGGCTGCCGCGCCGTTATCACCAGCAGGAACCGTCTCGGCGGCCTCGTCGCGCTGGACGGGGTCGAGCGGGTCACGCTCGACGTGCTGGACCAGCGGGAGGCCCTGCGGCTGATCGCGCACGGCATCGGCGAGGACCGCCTGCGCCGCGAGCGGGAGGCCGCGGCCGAGCTCGTGGCGCTCTGCGACCGGCTGCCGCTCGCGCTCTCCATCGCCATGTCCTGGATCGGCGACCACGAGCACCGGATGATCGGCCACTACGTGCGCGAGCTGGCGGACCGGGGACGGCTGGTGCGCCTGCGCGTGGACGGCGACGAGAGCGTCGCCGTCCAGGCGGCCCTCGACCTGTCGCACCAGGCGCTGCCGCCTCCCGCGCGGCGCATGTTCCGCCTCCTCGGCGTGGCGCGGGGCGCCGCCATCTGCGCAGACGCCGCCGCCGCCCTGGCCGGTACGAGCCGGGAGCAGGCGGAGGACCTCCTCGGCGCGGCGGTGCGCATCCACCTGCTCAAGGAGACAGGCCCGCGCCGCTTCGCCGCTCACGACCTGGTGGTGGAGTACGCGGTGCGGCTCAGCCTCGCGGAAGATCCGCCGGAGGAGCGGCACGCGGCGGCCCACCGGCTCCTCGAGCACTACCTGCGCACCGTCGTCCGCGCCACCGCGGCGGCCGGTTTCGTAGCCCCGCGGCCGCCCGGCGACCTGGCCGGGCCCGAGGTGACGCCGAAGGAGTTCGGCGGCGCGGAGGAGGCCGCCGGCTGGTTCGACGCCGAATGGGACAACCTCGCCGCCGCCGTGTCGCACGCGGCCGAGCACGGCCCACGCCCCTACGCCTGGCTCCTGGTCGAGGCCATGACGGACCTGCTGCAACTCCGGCGCACGCACGCGGAGTGGCTGCGCCTGGCGGGCATCGCGCTGGACGCCGCCGAGCGGGAGGAGGACCTCATCGGGCAGGCCGCGATGCGCAACTCCCTCGGCCTCGTTCGGTGGCTCATGGCCGACCTCGAAGGCGCGATGCGGGAGTACGAGCGTGCGCTGGCGCTGGCACGCAGGGCCGGCTGGGCGCACGGCGAGGCCACGGCGCTGCAGGGCGGCGGCGTGGTGCGCAAACAGCTGGGAAAGCCGCAGCGAGCCCTTCCACGCTACCGGCGGGCCATGGCCATCCACCGCGCGCTCGGCAACGAACGCGGCGAATCACGTGCGCAGAACAACCTGGCCTCCGCCTACCTGATGCTCGCCCGGCTCGACCGAGCCGAGGAATGCCTCGTGGCCAACCTCCCCCTGGCCGAGGCGGCCGGCGATCGGCTGCTCCAGGCGCTCACCCTCGTCAACCTCGCCCTCGTCCGCCAGAAGCAGGCCCGGTTCGGCGAGGCGCTGGAGTGTCTGGACAAGGCGCTGTCCGTGGCCCGCGCCGCGGGACTGCGGTACGCCGTGGCGGTCACGTACGAGACGTACGGCTGGGTGCACCGCGACGCCGGCCGCCACGGGCAGGCCGTGGACGCGTTCGCCCGGAGCCTGGCCATCGCCAGGGAGGTCGAGAACAGGCGCTGCCAGATCGCCTCGCTGAGCGGCATGGCCGAGGCCGAGCTGGAGCTCGGCCGGATGGACTCCGCGCTCGCCCGCCTCGAGGCCGCCCTGCGGCTGGCCGAGCGGACGGGCACGGACCTCGACCAGGTGCTGCTGGGCCTGGCGGAGGCCCACTACCGCGGCGGCCGGCACGCGGACGCGCGCGACGAGGCCGAACGCGCGCTGAAGCTGGCGCAGGACGCCAACCCGCTGAACCTGCCCCGGCTGTACGGCCTGCTCGCCGCCGTGCACCTGGCGGACGGCGACACGGCACAGTCGGTACGCGCGTGCGAGCAGGCGCTGAGGCTCGCGCACCGGTCGGGGCAGCGGCTGGAGCACGCCCGCGCCCTGCTCACGCTTGGTCACGCCCGGGAACCGCACGCCCCCGAGCAGGCCCTGCGCCACTGGCGCCGTGCGCACGAGCTGTTCACGGCGATCGGAGCATCCGAGCGCCTGAAGAGCGCGGCGCTGCTCGATCGACGGTGAACAGGTGGTTGCGCCGCGCGGTGCTCACCGCGTCCGTACGGCACCAGCGCCGCCCGCGCCAGACGTGCATGCGGTAGCCCCGCTCGGCCAGCCACCCCGCGACGTCGGCGGACGTCCTGCCGTACTTGCCGAGATGGCGGTCCTCGATCTCCATCAGCAGGGCGGGCCGGTGCCGCTCGATCGTCCGCTCGGCCCCCTTCAGCACCTCCGGCTCGAACCCCTCCACGTCCAGCTTCATGAAGTCCACCCGCGAGACCTCCCGCAGCTCGCACACGAGGTCGACGGTGTACACCGGCACCTCCAGCGTCCTGGTGGCCGCGAACCGCCCGGGATGCTTCAGCCCCTCCTGCAGGTGGGCCCAGCCGTGGATGGGCAGGCCGAAACGGTACGGCAGGTTCAGCCACTGCCAGCCGGCGGACGAGCCGAGCGCGGCGTTGGTGACCTGCACGTTGCGCGCGCCGACCGCGCGCCGCCCCGCCTCCAGGATCCGGTACGGCACCGGCAGCGGCTCGAAACTGTGCACCTGCCCGGTCTGCCCGGCGAGCCTGGCCAGCGGAAAGGTGTACATCCCGTAGGCGGCCCCGACGTCGAAGCAGACCGCCCCGGGCCTGACGAATCCGGCCAGCCCCAGCAGTTCGGGCTCGCTCAGCGACACCCTCGCCCCCGCCCGCAGCGCTCCGGCCGCGGTTGTCAATCTGATCATGGCGGCGACGGTAGGCGGCGGGTGGGCCGCCGCGAATCCCCTTCAGGAGCGCAGGCCGGGGCCCCGCTTTGCCCCTGGAGGGTGAGATCCCGCCACGACCAGCCCGCTCTCGTAGGCGAGCACCACGGCCTGCGCGCGGTCGCGCAGGCCCAGCTTCGCGAAGATCCGCCCGACGTGCGACTTCACGGTCTCCTCCGCGATCGTCAGCCGCCCGGCGATCTCGGCGTTGGCCAGCCCGGACGCCAGCAGCCTGAGCACGTCCAGCTCCCGGGCGGTCAGCACGTTCAGCCGCAGGGCCTCCCGCTCGTCCGCCGGCCGCCGACACGCGAACTCCTCGATGAGCCGGCGGGTGACCGACGGCGCGAGCAGGGCATCGCCGCCCGCGACGACGCGTACGGCGGTGATGAGATCACCCGGCGGCGCGTCCTTGAGCAGGAATCCGCTCGCCCCGCCGCGCAGGGCGGCGTAGACGTAATCGTCGATGTCGAACGTGGTCAGGATCAGCACCTTCGTGCCGTGCCGCGTCTCGGCGATGCGGCGGGTGGCCTCCAGGCCGTCGAGGTTCGGCATGCGCACGTCCACGAGCACGACGTCCGGCCGCAGCTCGCGGGCCGCCGCCACCGCCTCCACGCCGTCCGCCGCCTCGCCCACCACCTGCAGGTCGGGCTGCGCGCCGAGCAGGTGCCGCATGTCCCGCAGGGATTCGCGGGCGGCCGCGTTGATGGCCGCGAACTCCCGCGCCACCTCCTCGCTCACCCCGCCCTCGACCCGGTACGGCGCGCTGGCCGCCTGCACGGCGATCACCGACATGTGATGGGCCACCACGTCGTGCAGCTCTCTGGCGATGCGCGCCCGCTCTTCGAGAACCTGCCGCCGCCCGTGCTCCTCGGCGACCCGCAGGGTGTCCAGCCGGCGGACGCGCCTGACGTGGCCCAGCACGACGGCCACCAGCAGGGCGAGGGTCCAGCTCAGCAGCCCTCTGGCCATCCTGTCCGGCTCCATGTCCTGCAGGGTCGCCACCGCGCCCCCGGCCGCGACCGTGACGACGAACGCGGCCACCGTCACGCCCCGGGCCGACGACAGCGCCAGCACGTAGATCACAGGGAGCTGGGCCACGGTCTGGTTGAGCAACCATGGTTGTGGTGCGAGAGGGCTGTCCAGCGCCACGCCCAGGCCGGTGAGGAGGAGCTGCGCCGCGATCATGACCGCCCACGCGACCAGGGGGGGTGCAGCGCCAGGAGCACGGGCCCGGTGAGCAGCGCGGCGGCCGGTACGGCGAGTGCGCCGAAGCCGGAGCTCACGGCGAATAACAGCGTGTTGTAGATCAGCAGCGCCGCGGCCAGAACGATGAACGGCCGGTGCCGCACCATCGGCCGCCCCGAACTTGGCGACGAGGGCACGCGGGCACGGTATGCCTCCAGAAGTACCCCCATACGTCCCACCTTATGAGGACGGCGTCCACCGGTGCGGCGATCAGGCGGGGACGACGTGGCCGACGCGGAAGAAGCCGTCGGGGTCGTACGCGCGCTTGACCTCGCGCAGCCGCCGGCGGTCCGCCGCCGTGTACGCGGCCGCCGTCCGCGACGGGTCGGCCAGGAAGTTCAGGAACGTCCCGCCGTTCGCGTACGGCCGCAGCGCCTCGGCCAGCCCGGGAACCGGCGTGTCCACGATGACCGAGAGCCTGGTCCCGCGGTGGCTCACCGGCCCCGCGTCCGGCCCAGGACGGCTCATCGCGCCGCCCCAGTGCCGGATCTCCACCGTCTGCGCCCGCTCCGCCGTCCGCACCAGCGTGTCGATCACCTGGTCGGGGACGGTGTCGAACATGTCCATGTGCCGGTTCGGAGTGCCGCCCATCGCGGTGGCCGCGTACATGGTCGTCCGTGTGTCGTCCAGCAGCGCCGGGCCCGCCGCCCGGTACAGCGGCGCCAGCAGCCGCCGTGCCTCCTCGGCCGCCCCGGCGTGCACGACCTTCAGCATCACGACGTGCCGCCCGCGCACCGGCGCCGGCACCTCCTCGCCGTCCGGCATGCGCCTGACCACGAGTGCCGTGCTGAGCTCGTCGGGAGCGCCGTCGATCCAGTCGCGGTACGCGCCGAGCGTCTCGCCCGCCGCCTCGATCGGGAAGTACGTGAAACCGGCGTACACCTGCTCGACCGGGTGGAGCCGGAACTCCAGCGAGGTGACGACGCCGAACCCGCCGCCGCCCCCGCGCAGCGCCCAGAACAGCTCGGGGTGGCTGCCCGCGCTCGCCGTCACGTGCCTGCCGTCCGCCAGGAGGACCTCGGCCCGCACCACGCTGTCGGCCGCGAACCCGTGCCTGCGCGCCAGCCAGCCGAGCCCGCCGCCGAGCGTGTAGCCGGTGACGCCGACAGAGGGCGACGACCCGGACAGCGGCGCGAGCCCGAACGGCGCGGCGGCGGCGACCACCTCGCCCCAGCGGGCGCCGGGGCCGACCCGCGCTGTCCTGCGGGCCGGGTCGACCAGCACCGAGGCCATCGGCGACGTCTTGACCAGGATGCCGCCGTCGCACGGGACGTGCGTGCCGTGGCCGGTCGCCTGCACCGCGAACGGCAGCCCGTGCCCGCGCGCCGCCAGCAGCGCCGCCCGTACGTCGGCGACGCTCTGGGCCTCGGCCACCAGCGCCGGCCTGGAGTCCACCGCGGGGTTCAGCGAGCGGCGCGACGCGTCGTAACCGGCCTCGCCCGGCAGGTGCTCCGCCCCGGAGAATCCGGGAAGCGTGATCTCGTCCTGGATGGTGTACGGCTGACTCATCCTGCGGCCCTTCTCTTCTGTGATCTGCGATCACTGTGCTGGAGGGCGCTTACGGCTTCTTTCCGTTCGTCTTACCGCCGGCCCTTAAGCAAGGGTCGTGCGGGCGTCCCCCGCGGGCATCGGACGGCCGTCGCCATGTCCGCTACACCACCGGTCGTACGGGGCGCGCGTCCCGCTACGCCCGTACGGTGCGCCCGGTTCTCAGACCGTCGCCGCGGCGCGCGCCGAGCCGGAGTTTTCGGTTAGGTAAGGCTAATCTAATATGTCGTCTGTTGGGGCGTAGATTGCCGCGAAGAGGAGCATCCATGGCCACTGTCCTGCGACGTATCCTGGCCGCCATCGGCGCCGCCGCACTGCTCGGCGTCAGCGCCTGCGGAGGGACGGCCCCGCCGTCCGCCGCCGCGCCGCCGGCGTCCGGTCAGGGGCCATGGTCATGGACCGACGACCGAGGCAAGCACGTCTCCCTCCCGGAGCGCCCCCAGCGCGTCGTCGCCCAGTCGGGCGCGGCGGCGGCGCTGTGGGACTTCGGCGTGCGGCCCGTCGCGGTGTTCGGCCCGCACCGGCTTAAGGACGGCGGCCGCGACCCCGAGGTGGGCGAGGTCGACATCTCCAAGGTCGAGTCGATCGGGAACGCGTGGGGCGAGTTCAACGTCGAGAAGTACGCCTCGCTCCAGCCCGACCTGCTGGTGGCGGGCATGTACCAGAAGAACACCCTCTGGTACGTCCCCGGGGAGTCGGTCGAGATGATCGACCAGATCGCCCCGACGGTCGGCGTGCAGCTCAGCGGCAAGCCCCTGGTGGAGATCATCGAGACGTACGGCCGGCTGGCCGCCGCGCTCGGCGCGGACCCGGACGCCGCCCCCGTGGCCGAGGCCAAGAGACGTTTCGACGCGGCCGGTGACGCCCTCAAGACGCTCGCCGCCGCCAGGCCGGACCTGAAGGTGATGATCGTCACAGGCACACCGGAGAACCTGTACGTCGCCTACCTGCCGGATCACCCCGACATCAAGTACTGGGGCGAGCTGGGCCTGAAGATCGTCTCACCGGACCGGCCCACGGAGAGCGAGGGCGGCTTCTGGGAGGTGCTGAGCTGGGAGAATGCCGACAAGTACGACGCCGACGTGATCCTGGTGGACGCCCGTGCCCAGTCGATGAAGATCGAGGAGATGGCCGGGAAGCCCACCTGGGCCAAGCTGCCCGCGGTCAAGGCCGGCCAGCTCTATCCGTGGCACGCGGCCGAACGCTACAGCTACCTCGGATACGCCAAGGTCATGGAGGAGCTCAAGGCCAACCTCGACACGTCGCGCGACGACGTCGTCAAGTGACGGGCACGATCTCGGCCCGGGCGAGCGCCCCGTGCTCGATGGTGAGCAGGCCGAGTGTGCCGTGCGGCTGGCGGCGGCGGTCGGTGGGGGACCCGGGGTTGAAGATCCGCAGGTCGCCGTCCGACTCGTCGAGCGGGATGTGCGAATGGCCGAACACGACCAGGTCCGCCCGCGGGAAGCGGCGCCGCATGCGGGCCAGGCGGCCCTGGGCCGGGCCGCTGTCGTGGATCATGCCGATCCGCAGCCCGTCCAGGGTCAGCTCCAGCGTCTTCGGCGCGTCCAGGTCGGGGCCGTCGTTGTTGCCCTTGACCACGTGTACGGGGGCGTAGGCGGCCAGTTCCTCGATCACCGAGGGGACGCAGACGTCACCCGCGTGCAGGATCAGGTCCGCGCCGCGCACGTGCTCGGCGACGCGGGGCGGGCAGGAGCGCCAGCGCCTGGGGGCGTGCGTGTCGGACAGCGCGACGACTCTCATGCCCGCCTTCATGCCCCGGTGGCGGTGGTCGTCACGTCCCGTTCGCGTACAGCTCCTCCAGCCACGCCCGCCAGCGCTCGCCCTCGCCCTCGCGCTCGCCCTCGAAGGGCAGGTGTGCGGCGATCATGGGGCCGTGGAAGCCCTGGAGGAAACGGTAGATCGCGTGGTCGGCACGGATGCCGAGGGTCTGGGAGTTGCGGAAGTACACCACTCCTTGGACCGGCCCGGGGCCGAGCCGCACGCGGTCGCCGGGGGACGGAGGGCCGCCGAGCGCGGCCTGCAGGAGCTCCCAGGCGCGCGGCCAGTCGCCGACCGGCGGCCCGAACACCGTGACCGGCGTCGCCACCCGTCCCGCGAAGTGGCCGAGATATTCGACCAGCGTCGCGAAGTACATCTCCATGCCCCTGGACATGGCCTCGAACTCGTCCTCCCAGTCGTCGCCGGGCAGGAACCCGCTGGTCACCAGGCGGACGAGCGCGCTGCCCCGGTCGCGCCCCTCGACGAGGAACTCGTAGGCGACGAAGCGCCCGTCCTCGCCCGTGGCGCTGCTGTGGGCGAAGCGTTTGCCGGGCTCGGCGGCCGTCACCGTGGACTCCGGCATCGCGAAGCCGCCGAAGGCCGTGCGGACGACCCCGCCGGCTACCTCGGTGCGGCCCATGAACCACGAATCGATGCCCGGCCCCGTAGAGATGGCCTCCCACACCTCCCCAGGGGCGGCCTCGACCAGGGCCTCCTGGGGGAACTCGAACGCGTGCCCCACGTCACCGCTCCTTCACGGAAGGATGCACGGCCACGATCAGCCGATGATCACGCCCACCTTCAGCGGACTCGTCATGATATTTGCTGACCAGCGAGGTCACGCACTGCGTCAGCTCCTCCGCGAACGCCGCCCGGTCGGCCGCCGACGCGAAACGCACCTGGCCGTCGATGGCGAACGTCGCCACCCGCTTCCGCGCCTTGGCCGCCCCGTTGATCAGAGCGCCCACATCGCGGACGAGCTGCGCCGCCAGCGCCAGCAACCACCGCGCCGAGAGCCGGTCGGGCGACCGGCCGGGGTCGGGCTGCACGGAGGCCAGCGCGGTCGGCGAGATGACGAACGACGCGGCGGTGGCCCGCATCACGCGCTCGGTGACGTTGCCCTTCCTCCGCTCCTCGACGAGCTCCACCAGGCCGTGCTTCTCCAGCGTGCGCAGATGGTAGTTGACCTTCTGCCTGGCCAGGCCCACCCTGGCGGCAAGCGACGTGGCGGAGCCGGGCTCGACCAGCTCGGCCAGCAGTTTCGAGCGCATGGGGTCGAGGGACGCCTCGGCCGCCGCGGGGTCTTCGATCACCGCCACTTCGTCCATGCATGAACGATGTCACCGACAAAAAAAGCTGTCAAGGGAGCCGGGCGGCCCGCTAGGATCGGCCCGTGCAGGAACCGGATCTCCACCCGATCGCCGCCCGGCTGGCCGGGGTGCCCGGGGTCGTGGCCGTCGTCCTGGGCGGCAGCCGCGCCCGCGGCACCCACCGTCCCGACTCCGACATCGACCTCGGCCTCTACTACCGCGGCCCGCTCGCCGTGGGCGACCTGCGGGCGCTCGCCACGGAGCTGACGGGCGAGCCCGCCGAGGTGACCGAGCCGGGCGGCTGGGGCCCGTGGGTGGACGGCGGCGGCTGGCTCACCGTGGACGGGTGGCGGGTCGACTGGATCTACCGTGACCTCGATCGCGTACACCGCGTCTGGCGAGACTGCCGGGCGGGCCGCTACGAGATCGGCTTCCAGGTCGGCCACCCGCTGGGCTTCTACTCCCACGCGTACGCGGGCGAGGTCGCCCTGTGCCGGGTCCTCGCCGCCGCCGGCGGCGAGCTCACCGCCCTGCGCGAGGAGGTCACCGCCGGCTACCCGCCGGCGCTGCGCGAGGCCCTGGTCGGAGGGCTGGGGGAGTGCGACTTCGCGGTGTCGGCCGCCCGGTACGGCGCGGCGGGCCGAGACCCGGCGTACACGGCGGCGGCCCTGTTCCGCGCGCTCGGCGTCGCCTGCCACGCGCTGCACGCCAACGACGGCGCCTGGCTCATCAACGAGAAGGCCATGATCGCCTCGGCGGACCGGCTGCCGTCCGCGCCCGGCGGATTCGGAGAGCGAGCCCAGGCGCTGCTCGCGGCGGTGGGGCACACGGCGGAGGAGATCGAGCGCACCATCGACGCGGCGGCACGGCTGGTCGCAGACGTACGCGCCGCCTGCGGCGCGTGACGGGACGGCAGAGGAAGAGGGTCTGACCAGGTCGGAGGGAGCCGGGCGGAGAGCCCATTCACCTGTTGGTGCAACGCAAGCCGTAGATGGGCGTCGCGCCTGGTCTGGGCGTGTTGTCTCCCCTTTTGACTCCTCCCTTGCTTCGATCCCCAAAGGGCGCGAGTCCCGCAACTGTCGAGTTGTTCCCCTGTACGGATCGAGGCGGTGGCGCCACGTGCCGCCGTGCTGTGCCGGCACGCTCACGCAGTGATCGCTCTGATGAGAGCGGCGCTGTCGGTGAGGTCTGAGAACACGATGTTCGCGCCGGCTCCCCTGAGGTCGGAGGTGCTGCTCTTGCCTGAGGCGATGCCGATCACGTGCGCCCCGCTGTTCCTGCCCGCGCTCACATCGTGAGGAGTATCCCCGATCAGCACGGTTGTGTACGGTGTGTAGACCAGCCCGCTCTTGAGGTGCACACGTTCGCGGGCGGTGGGTGTGGACGGTATGCCCGTCCGCCGCGTCACAGACAGCGGCACGGCGGATCGCTGAGCGTTATCGCATCTTGAACGGACTTGCAAGATCGCGTTCATAGCCCGCGTTGCTCGCGACCTCTCATGACTGGAAACGGGAAAGGCCATGCTCAGGCGAGTCGTCGGTGCCGAAGTAGAGATCGCACAGTTGGAGCACAGCCCTCTGCTGACGCGCTCCTATGCCAGTTGGCTCCTGGGCCGGTCTGGCGTGGTGGTGGCGGAGATCCGGGATCGGTCGGTGGCCGTTGTGCAATTGGCCGAAGATGGTTTTGAGTTTCCCGCTGGGGCGCGGCGGCGGTCGCTGGCCTGGGCGGATCTGAACGTTCGGCGGGTGCCGACCGAGTCCCCGTCACCGTTGCGGCCTTACAGGGCGGGGACTTCGGGGAGCGGAAGCAGCCTGGTTCAGCATGCCGTGGAAGCTGACGATGATGTGGCGTTGTGTGCTGAGCTGGTACGGCCGGTGATCGTGGGGGACTGGCATGTGCCGTTCGTGGCGACGCTGGCGTGCGCTTGCTCGGAATGCAGGCGGTTGGCGGCGACCGCTGAACCGTCCGGGTCGCTGGAAGTTGAATCACCGTGAGAAACGTGGCCGGTCATGCCCCTGTCCATCACCGGCCGCGCCTGCCCCGCCCTTGTCGCTCGAAGAGCCCGATCCGACTCCCTTGCCGCCGCTTCACGGCCATGATCCGGTGGACGGAGGCTGGGTGACGCGCTGGGTGACGGAGGCGGCCGCGTGTGGCAACCGGCCATCGCTCCACATTGCGGAACCATCCTTTCCGCGAGGCCCTTTACGGTCGGTCGTGTCGACTGAGGAGAACATGGTGATCGAACTGACGTGGCCGCAGGTGAGCGCCAGGAGGTTGGAACGCTCGGGGCTCGGCGGGAGCGTGGAGGCGGCGGTTCCGGCAGCGACCCCGGGGGCGATCGCGGCGGCGACACCGGCGGCGATCGCTGGGGCCATGTGCGGGGTGCACGCCCAGGTCATGTCGGCCGCCGAGGCGTCCATCGGGCTCAGGCTCGACGGTGTCACCCGCGCCCACGTTCGCGAGGCCTTGTGGACCGGGCGCAGCCTGGTCAAGACGTACGGCCCGCGCGGCACCGTCCATCTGCTGCCCGCCCGCGACCTGCCGAGATGGGTGGGCGCGATGTCGTCGCTGCCGCCCGCGCACGACGCCACGCCGGCGAGCTGGAGGATGACCGCCGAGCAGACCGAGCTGGTGGTGGCGGCCGTCCGCGAGGCACTGGCCGGGGCCGAGCTGACCATCGACGAGCTGAGCGAGGCGGTGGTCGCCGCCACCGGGCCGTGGGCGGGTGACCTGGTGATGCCCGCGTTCCAGGGCTGGTGGCCGCGCTGGCGGCAGGCGCTGGCGCTGGCCGCGCACCGGGGCGCGTTCGTCTTCGGCGCGGGGAGGGGACGCAAGGTCACCTACACCGTCGCTCCCGTCACCCAATCCGATCACGGCACTCCGGCCCACCGCGACGGCGCCGCCGATCACCCCACTCCGGCCGCCCGCGACGGCGACCCCCGGCACGCCGGGCCGGCGGGCGCTGACGGCGCGGCGGGCGCCGCCTGGCTGGCCGGGCGCTACCTGGCGGCGTACGGGCCCGCCACCCCCGAGCAGTTCGCGCGCTGGGCATGCGGGCCCACGCGGTGGGCGGTGGAGGCGTTCGCGGCCGTGGAGCGCGAAGAGGTCATGTTCGCGGGCAAGCCCGCCTGGGTGCTCGCGGGGGACACGGAGACGCCCGCGGAGCCGCCCCGCGGCGTGCGGCTGCTGCCGTACTTCGACGCCTACGTGGTGGCCGGGCGGCCGCGCGAGCTGCTGTACGCGGGCGCGGCGGCCAGCCGGGCGCTCAGCGGCGGGCAGGCGGGGAACTTCCCCGTGCTGCTCGTGGACGGGGTCGTGGGCGGGGTCTGGCACCAGCGGCGTTCGGGGCGGAGAATCGACATCACGGTGGAGCCGCTGCGCGACCTGTCGCGGGCGCACCTGCGCGAGCTGGACGAGCAGGTGGAGCGGGTGGGCGTGGTGATGGAGGGCCGGCCGAGCCTGGCCATCGACACGGTCACGGTGGGCGCGCACGCGTGACGGCGGCGTCTCCCTGACCCGTCCGCAGGGAGTACTGCGGCACCAGAGCGTCCTCGGCTCGGCCGGAAATGCTTACCCCGCGGCCCCGCTACCTGAGCCGGGCGGCGCGGCTGAGCCTCGGCACGCTCGCGATCAGCCGGCGTGTGTACGGATGCGCGGGCGAGCCGAGCACCCGCTCGGTCGGTCCGCTCTCCACCACCCGCCCGCCTTCGATGACCGCCGCCTCCGGGCACAGCGCGGCCACCACGCTCAGGTCGTGCGAGACGACCACGAGCGTCAGCCCCCTGCTCCTGCCCAGCTCGGCCAGCAGCTCCACCACCCG
Source organism: Nonomuraea diastatica (assembly GCF_004349015.1). Classification (NCBI taxonomy): domain Bacteria; kingdom Bacillati; phylum Actinomycetota; class Actinomycetes; order Streptosporangiales; family Streptosporangiaceae; genus Nonomuraea; species Nonomuraea diastatica. The sequence continues at coordinate 65,284 of NZ_SMKP01000011.1, read as the reverse complement.
CACCCGGGTCGACACGTCGAGCGCGCTGACCGGTTCGTCGGCGAGCAGCACGCGGGGCCCGCACACGACGGCCCTGGCGATCGCGATGCGCTGACGCTGCCCGCCCGAGAACTCGTGCGGGTAGCGGCGCGCCGCGTCGGCGGGCAGTCCCACCGACTCCAGCGCCTCGGCGGCACGCTCGGCCGCCTCGGCCCGCCTGGCCGCCCGCGATCCCGCCGCCAGCAGGCCCAGCGAGCGCAGCGGCTCGGCAACGATCCGGCCCACCCGCCGGCGCGGATCCAGCGAGGAGTACGGGTCCTGGAACACCGGCTGGACGGCGCGCCGGAACGCGCGGTCGCGCGGCGCCGGCTCGGCGCCGTCGAAGAGGACCTGCCCGGTGCTCGGCCTGGCCAGGCCGAGCAGCAGCCGCAGCAGCGTCGTCTTGCCTGCGCCGGACTCGCCGACCAGCGCCACGTTGCGTCCCGCCGTCACGGAGACGGAGACGTCCTCCAGGGCCGGTCGCCCGCCCCGGTAGGCGAAGCCGACCCTGCGGGCCTCCAGCACGGGCACGTCCCCGCCGCCTTCCCTGCCCGCGGTCATGGGGCCAGCCGATCCAGCTCGCCCTCCAGCGCCCACGCGCTGTCGACCAGCGAGCGCGTGTAAGGATGCCGTGGTTCCCGTACGACGTCCCGCGTTCTTCCCGACTCCACCGCCGAGCCCTCCTTGAGCACCACGACCCGATCGGCCACGTCGGCGACCACGGCCAGGTCGTGGCTGATGAACAGCAGCGCCATGCCCCGGCCCGCCACCAGCCCGTCCAGCAGCGCCAGCACCTCGGCCTGCACGGTCACGTCCAGCGCCGTGGTCGGCTCGTCGGCGATCAGCAGCTCGGGCTCGCAGGCGAGCGCCATCGCGATGGCCGCCCGCTGGCGTTGACCGCCGGAGATTTCGTGCGGGTACGCCTCCGCCACCCGCTCGGGCAGGCGTACCTCCGACAGCGCCTCCATGACGGCGGCGCGCAGGGCGCCGCCGCGCAGGCCGCGCCGCCGCCTGATCGGCCCGGCGATCTGCCGGCCCACCCGCATCAGCGGGTCCAGCGCGGTCAGCGGCTCCTGGAAGACCATGCTCGCCGCCCGGCCGCGCATCTGGTCCAGCGTCCTGCCGGACGCGCCGACGACCTGCGTCCCGCCGAGCACCACGCTGCCACCGGCCGTCATGCCCGCGGGCAGCAGTCCCATGACGGCGAGCGCGGTCAGCGACTTGCCCGACCCGGACTCGCCGACCAGGCCGAGCCGCGCGCCGGGTTCGACGCCGAACGACAGGCCGCGGACCAGCTCATGGCCTCCCGGGTGGCGTACCGACAGGTCGTCCGCCTTCAGCAGGCTCATCGGCTGCTCCTCCGCGTCGGGTCGGCCAGGTCGCGCAGGCCGTCGGCGACCAGGTTCACGCCCACCACGAGCACGACGAGCAGCACCCCGGGGGCGATGGCGCCGATCGGCGCGGTCAGCACCGTGGCCTGCGCCTCCTGCAGCAGCCGGCCCCATGAGGCGTTCGGCGGTGGCGGGCCGAGCCCGAGGTAGGACAGCGACGCCTCGGCCAGCACGGCCAGGCCGAGCTGGAGAGCCAGATTGACCAGCAGCGTCGGCCAGATGTTGGGCAGCACGTGCTCGGTCACCAGGCGCGGCCACGAGGTGCCCGACGTGCGCGAGGCCGTGATGAAGTCCTGGGCGAGCACCCGTTTGACCAGCACCCGGGTCAGCCGCGCCACGACACCCGACATGGCCAGGCCGATCGCCACGATCGCCGAGCCGAGCGACGCCTCGCGCACCGCCACCACCAGCATGGCCAGCAGCAGCGTCGGGAACGCGATGAGGATGTCGAGCGCGGCCGACAGCGCGTCGTCCAGCCAGCGGGTGGCGAAGCCCGCGAGCAGCCCGGCCGCGACGCCCAGCACCCCGCCCACCAGCACGGAGCCCGCGCCCACCGTCAGCGCGATGCGGGCGCCCACCATGAGGTGGGTCAGCAGGTCGCGGCCCAGCTTGTCGGTGCCGAGCAGGTGCTCGCCGCCCGGTGGCGCGAGCCGCCCGCCCGTCGTGTCCGACGGATCGTAGGGCAGCCACACCAGCGACACGACGGCCATGGCGAGCACGAGCCCGACCAGCACGCAGCCGGCGGCGAACGTGTGCCTGCCCTTCACGGACGCCCTCCGCCGACGTGCGCGCGCAGCCGCGGATCGACCAGCCGCTGGACGACGTCGGCCGCGAAACCGATCAGCAGCACCGCGAGGGTGCTGACCACCAGCACACCCTGGATGACCGGGTAGTCGTGCTCGGCGATGCCCTTGATCAGCAGGGTGCCGAGGCCGGGCAGGGTGAACACGCTTTCCACGACCACCGCCCCGAGGAACGTGGTCGCCAGCTCGATGCCCAGGATGGAGATGACGGGCACCGACGCGTTGCGCAGCCCGTGCCGCCACATCGCGCCGCCGAACGACTCGCCCATCGCCCTGGCGGTGCGCAGGAAGTCGCTGCCCAGCACGTCCACGGTCGCCGACCGGACGTAGCGGATCAGCGAGGCCGACATGACCAGCGCGATCGTGACGACCGGCAACAACAGCGACGTCAGCGCGCGCCCCGGCTCGGCCCAGTCCTCCCGCGGGAAACCGCCTGCGGGCAACATCCGCAACCGCAGCGCGAACACGGTCACCAGTAGCATGCCGATCCAGAAGACCGGCACCGCGACGCCGAGCTGCGCGACCCCGTTCAGCAGTGGCCCGTACCAGCGGTCCGACCGCCACGCGGCCAGGAACCCCACCGGCAGCGCGACCATCACGGCCAGCGCGAACGCGAGCAGCGTCAGCGGTACGGTGACGGACAGCCGCGCGGCGATCTCGGAGCCGACGGGCAGCTTGCTGACGAACGACGTGCCGAGGTCGAGCCTGGCCAGACCACCCAGCCACGAGGCGAACTGCTCGGGCAGTGGCAGGTCGGAGCCGATCTGCCGGCGCGCCGCGGCGAGCTGCTCCGGCGTCGCGCCGACCGACACCAGCGCGTTGGACGGGTCGCCGGGCAGCAGCCGCAGCAGCACGAACAGCAGCGACGCCGCCAGCAGCAGCGAGGCCAGCAGGAACGCAGTGCGGCGCAGCAGGTAGCGCCCCATCAGCTCTTCTTGATCCCGTACGCGTAGAACTGCGAGTTCAGGCCGTTGACCGGGTATCCGGACACGTTCGAGGCGGCCACCACGATCTGCGGGTAGAGGTAGAGCCAGTCGCCGGCCGCGTCCTCGGCGATCCGCCGGTTGGCCTTCTTGAGCAGCTCGGTCTGCTCCTCAGGGGTCTTGGCGCGCTCGGCATCCTTGATCCACTCGCTCACCTGCTTGTCGTCGTAGCCCCAGTAGAAGCCGGGGTCGCCGTACCAGACCACGTCGCGGTCGTTGACGTGCTCCTGCAGGGTGGCGGCGAAGTCGTGGTTCTTGTACACCTTCGAGTACCACTCGTCGGCGGTGATGACGTTGATGTCGACCGTGATGCCGACCTTGGCCAGCTCGCTCTTGATGAACGCGGCGGCCGTCGGGTGGGGGTCGTAGTTGGGCGTGTCGAGGGTGAAGCGGAAACCCTTGGCGTAGCCGGCCTCCGCCAGCTGCCGCTTGGCCAGCTCCACGTCGTACGGGTTGACCTTGGTGAGGTCCTCGTACCACGGGTCGGTGGGCGGCACCATCGAGCCGATCAGGCTGCCGTGCCCCGCCCAGATCGACTCCAGCAGCTTGGCGTCGTCGATGGCCGACGAGACCGCCTTGCGCACGAGCGGCTTGTCGAAGGGCGCCTTCCTGTCGTTGAAGGCGAGCAGCAGCTTGGTGGTGGAGTGGCCCTCGCTGACCTTGTAGTCGGGGTTGCCGGTGAACTGCGCGAGCGCGTCGGGGCTCTGCTGGCTGGTCACGATGTCCACGGCGTTGGTCAGCAGCGCGTTGTTGAGCGCCGTGGCGTCGGTGAAGTAGTGGAACACCACGCCGTTGTTCGCGGGCGGCGTGCCCCAGTAGCCGGGGAAACGGTCGAGGCTGAGCGTGGAGCCGCGCTTCCAGGCCCCCAGTTCGTACGGCCCGGTGCCGTCCTCGGCGGTCGCCAGGTCCTCGGCGTCGGCGTTGACGATCCACACGTAGGTGAGGTTGTACACCAGCGACACCGACCTGTGAGCCAGCTTGACCACCACGGTGCCGTCGTCGGGGGTCTCCACGGACTCGATCGCCTCAAGGCTGCTCTTGCGTGCCGACTGGGAGTCCTCGGCGGTGACCCGCTCGATGCTGTGCTTCACGTCGGCCGGCGTCAGCGCCTTGCCGGAGTGGAATTTCACGCCCTCGCGCAGCTCGAAGGTGTACGTCAGGCCGTCGTCCGCGACCTCGTACCCCTTGGCCAGGAGGTTGTCCACCTTGCCCGCGTCGGTCAGCCGGAACAGCCCTTCATAGACGTTGCCGTTGAACGCCTCGGTCACGCCCTGCCCGCCGCCCGCGGTGTTGTCGAGGTTCTGGGGTTCGTACAGGGATCCGATCTCGATCACGGCCGAGGCGTCGGGCGTGGCCGTGCCGCCTCCCGCCGGGCCCTCCTGGCCGGAGCCGCACGCGGCCAGAGCGAGCACCAGTGCGGCCACGACGCCGGCGAGCTTGCTGTTCACCATCACTCCCGAGCAATATGCACTAAATGGGTAGGTTTAGTGGGATCATACCGGCGCTCCTGAGCCGCCGCTCAGCGGCGTCTGGTAGGCCGGTGGCAAGCACGCGCCGACGTCCGGCCCAGAATCACCCTAGTCAATGCCAAATCCGGATCGATGGGCGGTATGACGGTTTCTGATCGGGCAGGCGTGGGCTTCCCGAAGCGCTTTCAGCCGTTCGACGGGAGGCGGATCTGGGATGGCTCCAACGGCAACAGGCATCGCCGATCACAACCGGGCGGACGCCGCCCCGCCCACGCCGGGACGCAGACCGGTCGCGGCGGCGGCCGCACTCTGGGGATCCGTGCTGGCGCCCTTCGCGGCGCTGGGGGCCGCCGTGCCGATGGCCTGGGGGAGGGGGCTGTGCTGGGTGGACCTGGCGATCGCGGCCGGGGCCTACGCGATCACCGGGCTCGGCGTCACTTCGTCGGCGGCTTGTACGGCTCGCCGCAGAAGTAGCGGTTGAGCGCGTCGACACCCGCCAGCAACATCGGCGCGACCTTCGGATCGTTGCGCTGCACGTTGACCGAGAGCGTCATCCGGCGCTTCCCCGTCGCGTCGGCGAAGCTGAATGTCTGGTAGCCCGGGATGGACCCGGTCGCCCCCCACATTTCGCCGCAGGTGAACCCTGCCGACTCCAGCCCGAGCCCGTACCGCGGGAAGACCGGCGCCTGCGGCGTCCCGACCCCGGTGCGCATCTGGGCGAGAAGGTCGCGCGTGACCAGTCGGCCACCGAACAACGCCTTGTAGAAGCGGTTCACATCGCGGGCGTCCGACACCACACCGTAAGCCGCCCAGGCGAACGACGGGTTCAGCCGGGTGATCGGCTTGAGCGAGCCCGGCACGTCAGGGTCGGCGCCCCTGGGCAGGTAATAGCCGGTGGCATGCGGGCCGCGGATGTTCTGCCGGGTCAGCGGCAGGTACGTGCGCGTCATCCCCGCCGGGCGGAAGATCCGCCGCTTGAGCTCGGCGCCCAACGTGTGGCCCGTGACCTTCTCCACCAGCAGGCCGAGCAGGATGTAACCGGTGTTGGAGTAGGAAAAGCGGCCCCGCTCCGGTCGCGGCAGCCGCTCGGCCTCGGCGACGAGCTGCCGCGGGGTGTAGGTCTTGCCGAAGCGGGCGGGATCGGCGAACTCCGGCGCCTGCGCGTAGTCGGCCAGGCCGCCCGTGTGGTTGAGCAGTTGCCGTACGGTGATCCGGTCGCCGCCCTCGACCAGGCCGGGCAGCCGGGCGGCGATCTTCTCCTCCAGGCTCACCCTGCCCTCCCGCACCAGCTGCAGGACCACCGCGGCCACCATGCTCTTGGTGAGGCTGGCGATCCGGAAGCGCGCCTCGCGCGGCATCGGCGCGCGGGTCTCCAGGTCCGCGACCCCGCTGGTGGCGATCCAGGTGCCGTGGTCGTCGTCGATCCTGGCCAGGACGCCGGGAGCGCCGGCGGCCACCATCGCGTCGAGCGCCTGGCGCACGCCGGCAGGCTCCCTCGCCTGCGCGTTCGCCGGCAGCGGGGACAACAGCCCCGCGGCGATGAGCACAGTGGACGCCACGGTGGATGTCACGGTGGATGTCACGGTGGATGTCACGGTGGCCGCCACGCGGCGGCCGGTCAGGAGGGGCATGAACGGGTTCCTTCGATGGACGGCGGTGAACGATCTCCATCCTCGAAGGGCTCGCGGACGTCATCGTCCTCATTCCTGACGAACCTCGCCTGCCCCGGTGGTCGCACCCGGGCTGCGACCACAGACTGACGCGCTTGACCTCTCATCGGGGCGTGGCGCAGGACCGCCCCCGGCCGGCGGGCCGTGGCGTCGTCAGAGCAGGTTGGCCAGCGCTTGGCGGGCGGCCCGGATCGCGCCGTCGCGGATTTCGTCCGTCACCTTCGACTGCTCCCGCACGGTGGGTGACCCTGAGAAGGGTCGTCCCGGTTCGCAGCCAGACGGTCGTTTCGGCACTGTCACCGAACTCGGACACGGTTCCCGCGTCCCGCGCGAACGCCTCATCGCCCAGGCTCGACACGTTCCGTACGGCGGAGGTCTGCACGGTACACCGAGCTGTGGCAGCGGGTGCGGCAGGTCGCCGGCGGCCTGGCCGGGGCGGGGTGAGCCCCGCCGACCGGGTGGCCGTGCTCGCCGCCAACGGCCACATGCTGCTGGAGGCGACCTTCGCGGTGCCGGCGGCCGGCGCCGTCCTGGTGCCGATGAACATCCGCCTGTCTCCCGGCGAGCTGGCGTACATCCTCGACCACGCCGAGGTGTCCGTGCTCCTGCACGACGATGGCCTCGCCGCGACGGCGCAGGCGGCGGCCGCCACGAGCGCGGCGCGCCCGCTGCTGGTGCCCCCCGCCGCGTACGACGCGCTGCGGGCCGGCGCCGAGCCGCTCCTGGTCGCGGTGAAGGACGAGCTGGCGCCGCTGTCGATCAACTACACGAGCGGGACGACGGGTCGGCCGAAAGGGGTCGTCTACCACCACAGGGGCGCCTACCTGCAGTCGATGGCGATGGCGCTGCACGCCAGGCTCGACGCGGCCAGCGGCTACCTGTGGACGCTGCCCATGTTCCACTGACACGGGTGGTGCTTCCCCTGGGCGGTCACCCTGGCCGGCGGCCGGCACGTCTGCCTGCCCAAAGTGGAGCCGGGGGAGGCCTGGCGCCTGATCCGCGAGCACCGCGTCACCCACCTGTGCGGCGCCCCGACCGTGCTCACGTCGCTGCTGACCCACCAGGACGCGCCCACAGGCCCCCTCGACCCGCGCCTGCTCGCCTGCGTGGGCGGCGCGCCCCCGAGCCCCGCGCTGCTCGGGCGCGCGCTGCAGGCGGGCATCGACGTGATCCACCTGTACGGGCTCACCGAGACGTACGGGCCCGCGGCCATCTGCCAGCCGCAACCGGAATGGGCCGGCCTCGACGCCGGCGAACGGGCGGCGCTGACCGCGCGGCAGGGCGTGGGCAACGTGATCGCCCAGCGCATCCGGGTCGTCGACGAGCACGGCGACGACGTGCCGGCCGACGCCGCGACCGTCGGCGAGATCGCGATGCGTGGCAACGACGTCATGGTGGGTTACCACCGCGACCCGGCCGCCACCGGCAAGGCCGCGCCCGGCGGCTGGTTCCGTACGGGCGACCTGGCGGTGGCCCACCCCGACGGCTACGTGCAGGCCGTCGACCGCGCCAAGGACGTGATCATCTCAGGCGGCGAGAACATCGCCTCCGTCGAGGTGGAGAACGCTCTGGTGAGCCATCCGGCCGTGCAGGAGGCCGCGGTCGTCGCGCGCGCCGACCCGCACTGGGGCGAGGTGCAGGTCGCGTACGTCAGCCTGGCCACCGGCGCGAGTGTCACCGAAGGCGAGCTCGTCGAGCATGTCAGGGGGCGCCTCGCCCCCTTCAAGGCACCCCGGGAGGTGGTCTTCTGCGACCTGCCCAAGACCTCGACCGGCAAGATCCAGAAGACCGTGCTCAGGGAACGCGCGGCCGGCGGCGGCCCCGATCAGGCGAGCTCGACGTAATCGAGCTCGGCCCACCGCGTCAGGTGCCGCAGGCGCAGCGTGTTCCACCCCGCGGCCAGGCTGACCGTCGCCTGGACCTGAGTCCAGTTGTCCCAGCCGCGGTCGGGGTAGTTCACGGTGGCCTGCGCCGACCCGTTCACCGTCAGGGTGTGCTGGGCGTCGCCGTATCCTGCGGCGTACGCCACGTTCGCGGTGTAGGTGCCGCCCACCGGCGCGAACACCCTGATGTCGACCCAGCTGTCGGCGTGGTCGAGCTTCGCCACCACGGCGCCCTGCGACGCGCCGGCCGCACCGGTGCGGACCTCCGCGTGGTTGACCGTGCCACGCTCGGCCTCGTAGCGGACCCGGCTGCCGCGCACGACCTTGTACAGCAGATAGCGCGTGCCGTCGGTGTCGACGAAGCTCGACGGGTCGATGTCGCCGCCCTCGGCGGGGTCGCAGACGAGCGGGCCGTCGCCGATGGGCCGGAACGGGCCGAGCGGGGTGGGCGACAGGGCGGCGCCGATGCACATGCGCTTGGTCGCGGTGCTCGGGCCGGTGAAGTACATGAGGTAGTGCCCGTCCGCGCGGCGGGTCACGTCGGGCGCCCAGAAACCGCCGTCGCCCGCCCAGGACGGCTTGCCGGGCAGAGCGTCACCGCGTACGGTCCACGGCCCGGTGGGCGACGGCGCCTCGGCCACCGGGATGCGGCCGGCCCGGCTGCTGGTGGAGTAGGCGTAAAAGGTGGATCCGGCCCGGATGACGTCGGGGTCGGGGAAGTCGGCCTCGATGATCGCCGGCGGCGGGACGGCGGCGGTCGCCGCGCCAGCCTCACCCCCGCCGGCCGCGAACGTCGCCACCAGGGGTAACACCACGATGAGCCGACCGGACAACCCCATGGGATCCTCCCTCCACCGCGCGTCCGACCGGGCCGTCCGCGTCCGGGCGAGGGCCGGGTGGCGAGCGATCACCACGCGTTCCTGACCGATGGTCTCACAAGGGTCAAGCGTCACGGTCCGGCGCGATGAGCCGCCACGCTCCTGGGTGTAACGTCCAGGACCGGACGGGCGCGGCCGGGAGCGGCTCTCCGTCGGCGTTGGCCGGCACGGGCTCGCCCTCGATGACGACCGTGCTCGCCCTGACGGTGACGACGTCGCCGCGCTCGGGGTGCTCTCCGCGCCGCATCCGCAGCCCGTACGCGAGCCGTGCCCAGGGGGAGACGGCGAAGGAGACGACCACGTCGGCCAGCCCGTCGTCCGGACGCGCGTCCGGCGCCAGCGGGGTGCCGCCGCCGATCGTGGCGCCGTTGCCGACCCCCACCATGAGCACGCGCCGGCGGCCGGACGCGACGACAACGCCGTCAGCGCGCACCCGCAGCCGCCAGCCCCGGCTGCGGATCCCCGCGAGCAGCGCGCCCGCGGCGTACGCGGCCCGGCGCAGCACCGGCTTGAGCGGGGCCGCCTGCTGTGAGGCCAGCGCGCCCGCGCCGACGTGCACGGCGTTCATCACGATCCCGCCCTCACCGTCGACCAGCAGGTCGAGCGGCCGCTCGGTGCCACGCAGCACCAGCAGCGCGGCCTTCTCCGGGTCGAGCGGGACGCCCAGGGAACGCGCCAGGTCGTTGCCGGTGCCCATCGGGACCAGTCCCACCGGCCGGTCGGCGAGCTCGCCGCGGGCGAAGAGGGCCGCCAGCACCGTGTGCAGGGTGCCGTCGCCGCCCAGCACCACGGGGTCGCGGTCGGGGTGCCCGGCCAGGACGCGGTCGACGCCCCCGTGCGCCGCCACGTCGGGGGCCACGACCTCGGCCTCGCTCTCCAGCGTGCGCAGCACCGCGTGCCGCGCCTCGTCGTCGTCGCCGCCCGCCGCCGGATTGCCGATCGCCACCAGCCTGCGCGCCATCGCGCCCGCCTCTCCATCGCCCTGGTCCGCCCCGGTTCCCCCGGCAGGCCCGGCGAAACTTCCCGGGGCTGGACGGTGAGGCGCACCCCGGCGGTGGACACATTATGTAGATCGATCTATTCTTTCCGTATGGCGATCAAGGGGGAGCAGACGCGGGCGCGGCTCATCGACGCCGCGCGCACGCTGGTCGAGGAGCGGGGCTACTACGGCACGGGCCTCAACGAGGTGATCGAGGCCGGCCGGGCGCCCAGGGGCTCGCTCTACCACCATTTCCCCGGCGGCAAGGACCAGCTGGCGGCCGAGGCCGTCGCCGCGTCCGGCCGGGAGGTCGACGCCCTCATCAGGAGCCTGGCGGACGAGGCCGCCAGCATCGGTGCGCTCATCAACGCCGTGCTGGACGCGCTGGCCGGCCGGATGGAGGCGGCCGGCTATGCGAAGGGGTGCCCGATCGCCACGGTCGCCCTGGAGGTGGCGGCCACCCACGACGCGCTCCAGCAGGTCTGCGCGGACGCCTACGACGGCTGGGAGCGGGCGTTGGCCGACCGCCTGGTCGCCGACGGTCACCCCCGGGGGGAGGCCGAGGGCCTGGCCTGCTCCCTGCTCGCTCTGATCGAGGGGGCCCTCGTCCTGGCCCGCACCCGGCGCAGCCTGGTGCCCGTCGAGCGGGCACGACGGTCGGCGGCGGTCCTGCTCGGTGCCTGAGCGGAGGGCGATGGCGAAAGGGTTGATTATGACTGACCAGTCAGTCATATCGGCCGGGTGACCCCGAAGAGAGTCGACAAGGCCGAGCGGCGGCAGCAGATCCTGGCCGCCGCCGTCCGGGTGTTCGCCCGCAAGGGTTTCGCAGCCACCCGCATCGACGACGTCGCCGCTGAGGCGGGCATCGCGAAGGGCAGCGTCTACCTGTACTTCGACAGCCGCGACGCGCTCCTGAAAGCCGCGTTCGAAGCGCACGCCGCCAGGGTCGCCGCGCTGCTGACCGCCGCGGGCGACGGCGGCGACCCGCTCGACCGGCTGGAGACGCTGATCGGTGCCACGCTGACGATGCTGGTCGCCGATGCCGACCTCGCCCGCGTCCAGCTGGACGTGTGGAACAGCCCTTTGGACATGGCGGGCCTCTACCGCGACTTCCGCACGACGGTCGCCGGCCTGCTGCGCCGGGCCACGATCCGTCCGGTCTCGACCCCGATCGCGCCGCCGCCGCCGCCATCGTCGGCGCGGTCGAGGGCTGCCTGGTGCAGTGCCTCGCCGACCCCGAGTTCGACCTGGGCGGCCTGGCCGAGCCGATTATCCAGATCTGCGTGCGGAGCCTGCGATGAGCCGTATCGACCACGTACTGATAGCGCCCGGCGCGCCCGGCGGCGATCGGCTCCTCTGCTACGGCGCCGCCTCGGCCGGTGCGGCGCTCGCGCTCCACCAGGCCTTACGCGCGGACTTGCCCTGGCGGGCGGTCGTGGTCGTCACGATCATCGCCCTCGACCTGTACGGCGGCGCCGTCGTCAACGCCACGGCGGCGGCCAAGCGCACATACCACGCGCCCGGCCGGACGGCCAGGCATCACCTGATCTTCGTCGGCATCCACGTCCAGCCCTTCCTCATGGCGTGGTTCGTCCCGGCGTTCACCTGGGACGCCGCCCTGACGATCTACCTGATCGCGTGGGGAGGGGCCGCCGCCCTGCAGTTCGCGCCGCCGGGCGTGCGCCGCCCGGCGGCCTTCGCGATCGCCGTGCTCGGCCTCACGCTCGTCACCGTCCCGCAGGCCGTCGCCTGGTTCACGCCGGTGCTCCTGATCAAGCTCCTGCTCTCCTACCTGCAGCCCGCCGAAGCGGCTTCGGCGCACCGGACCGCATGCGGTGCGCCACCGTGAACAAGGACGGCCTCGACCAGGACGTGCCCGCGCTGACGGGCTGCCCTTCTCCTTACCCGAACTGGCCGGGCTGGTAGTCGCCGGCCGGCTGCTGGGTGATGACGTTCAGGCGGTTGAAGGCGTTGATGGTGGCGATGAGCGTCACCAGGGCGCTGAGCTGCTCCTCGTCATAGTGCTTGGCGACGTTTGCCCAGACCTCGGCCGAGACACCGCCGGCCGCGTCCGCCATGCGGGTGCCCTCCTCCGCCAGCTCCAGGGCGGCGCGCTCGGCCTCGGTGAACACCGTGGCCTCCCGCCAGGCCGCGACCAGGTTGAGCCGCAACGAGGTCTCCCCGGCCTCCGCGGCATCCTTGGTGTGCATGTCGATGCAGAAGGCACAGCCGTTGATCTGACTGGCACGCAGCTGCACCAGTTCCCGCGTCGTGGCCGGCAGCGTCGAGTCCGCGACCACCTTGCTCACCGCGACGAAGTGCTTCATGGCCTTGGCCGCGAGCTGGTTGCCGAAAAGGTTCAGACGAGCATCCATGGTGGGCCCCTTGTCGTTATTGCTGGGCATACCCCACTGACGGGACAGCCCGGCGAAACGTGACAGGAACGCGTGTGACATGGGCCACCCCGCGCTTAACGCGTCGTCCAGGACCCCCGCGGGCGTGGTGTCCATGGGGTTTCGCGTTGGCCGATCAGCGGGAACATGGTCATTGCTGGAAGGCGAGGACGAGCGATGCGATGGCCAGCCCCAGGAACCAGCCCGGAATCAGCGTCTTCAGATAGACCCGAGCACGGAAGTGCACGACGATGGCGCCGACGAAGAACAGGACGAGGCCGATGGCGGCGGCAATGCCAACCCACGGGGCGCCCAGGAGCCCCAGCAGCAGCCCCACGGCTCCGGCTGCCTTGAGCGCTCCGAGCGTCGGCAGCCAGGATTGCGGGATACCAAGCTGGACTCCGTTGGCGAGCACGAAGTCGGCTTTGAGGAAGTCGGCGATCGCGGCCCAGGCGTTGAACACGATCGTGACGATGGTGACAGTCGCGTACGCAGTGAACATGGCGCGTTCTTCTCTGCTCAGCCGGACATCCGGTGGCTACCGAGGACGTCGAGGGGTTGCGGTGCCGCCGCGAAGGCCGTCCGAACCTCCGCGACACCCTTCCCGACACCTTCGTCGGCCACCTGGTGGCGGGTCGTCGTCACGGGCACGCCGGCTCCTTCCCCCTTGATCGGCCCTTTGAGCGTCCCAGCCTGGTGGAGCCGCCTAGTTGGTGTCCAATACCTGCTTCAATAACCGGTTGGCATGGATGTCGGCATCCGGCGCTCGTACGTGGTTTGCACCCGTTCCAGGGGGTCCATCAGAGCGGAGACACCAGAACGGTGACAGCGGCTCGCCCTGTGGCGCGAGGTCCGGAGGCGCTCATCGGCTGCGCGCTGCGGCGACGACCGCGGGCACGATGGCCAGGGCCAGGATGCCGCCGCCGATGGCCAGGAGGGGGAAACCGGAGGCGGCGACGACGAGGCCCGATGCCATGCCGCCGGTGGCGCCCGCGATGGCGATGGAGACGTCGACCAGGCCCTGCGTTCTGGCACGGGTGGCCAGCGGGACAGCGTCGGTGACGATCGTGGTGCCGGCGACGAGGCCGAGATTCCAGCCCAGTCCCAGCAGCGCGAGGGCCACGGCGAACAGGGCGACGGAGTCGCCCGGGGCGTTGGCGGCAACGATTCCGGCGGCCAGCAGGACCAGCGCGGAGGCCGCGGCGATCCTGAGAGGGCCGAAGCGGTCGACGAGCCAGCCGGTCAGAGGCGAGGGCAGGTACATCGCGCCGATGTGGATGGCGATAACGAGGCCGGACGCGGCGGTGCCGTGGCCGTGGTCCTGCATGTGGACGGGCGTCATCGTCATGATCGCGACCATGACCACCTGGGTGAACACCATGACCAGCGCACCGGCCGGCACGCCGGGCCGGCGCCTTCCGCCCGTCGGGCGCGACCGGCCGCCGGCACCGTCCGCTTGCGCGTGGGCCGCGGCGGTGCGTTCGGCCTCAAGGGCGCGGGCCAGCAGCAGGGGGTCAGGGCGCAGCCAGCCCGCCAGGACCACGGTGGCCATCGCGTAGGCGGCGCCGGCGAGAAGGAAGGGCCCGGCCAGATAGGGAATGCCGAGGGCATGGGCGAGGTCGCCCGTGGGCGCGGCCAGGTTGGGACCGAGCACCCCGCCCAGAGTGGTGGCGACCAGCACGGTGGACACGGCGTCGGCACGGCGCCCGGGGGCCGCCAGGTCGGCGCCGGCGTAGCGGGCCTGCAGGTTTGTGGCCGTGCCGGCGCCATAGACGAACATCGCGACGAACAGCAGGAGGGAATTGCCGGCGATGGCGGCAACGACGACGCCCGCGCTGCCGGCGGCGCCGGCCAGGTATCCGGCGGCGAGGCCGGGGCGGCGGCCGTACCCTTGAGAGATGCGCCCGACGGCGACGGCCGCCAGCGCCGAACCTGCGATGGACAGCGCACTGACCAGCCCGGCAAGACTGGTGGAGCCGAGCATGTCCTGCGCGAGCAGGGCGCCGACGGTCACGCCGGCCGCCAGCCCGGCGCCGCTGAGGATCTGAGCGGTGACCAAGGCGATCAGGACGCGGCGCTGCGCCTGAAGGCGCGGGAGGTCCTCGGGCCGGGCGGGCACGACGGTCTTCACGAGTGAGCTCTCTCGATAAGCATGAGTCTGATCACAACGAGCCGACTGGTCTCTCAGCGGTAGCGGTCGCTACCCGGAGTGCCGGCTACGGGGTCAGCCCCGGTCACCGAGGTTCAGGCGGTCGGCCAGCCCGGCGTCGGTGAAGGCGGTTACCAGTTCGTCACGGCCCTCGGTGAAGTGCGCCCAGCTGTCGTAGTGGACGGGGATCACCCGGCGGGCGCCGAGGATCTTGCCTGCCTCGGCGGCCTGCGCGCTGTCGAGGACGATCAGCGCGCCGTCGAAGAGGACGGGGAAGCGCGGAGCCCCGGCGAAGAGGATGGCGGTGTCCACCGGGCCGAAGCGTTCGGCGATCTGCTTGACCAGGTCGAGCGAGGCGTTGTCGCCGCTGACGTAGATCGTGGGCAGGCCCTCTCCGGTCAGGACGAATCCGACGACTTGGCCGGTGATCGGTTCGACGTCCTCGCGTGCGCCGGGTCCATGGATCGCAGGCACGCCCGTGACGGTGATCGTGCCGCCGCCGGGGCGGTCCAGCTCGATCGACTCCCAGTCGGCCAGCCCTTTGGCCCCAGGCCCCAGGCGCTCCCCGCCACCTGGCGTGGTGAGGGTGAGCGGGACGTCGGCGAGTAGCGCTCGGCCGGAGTCGTCGAGGTTGTCCGGATGCTCGTCGTGGGAGAGCAGGACCACGTCGATACGGCCGATGCCGGTGGGCGCGACGGCGGGGGGCGCCGTCTTGGTCAACCGGCCGCCCGGGACGTGGTAGTCGCCGGGAGCGTCGAACGTCGGGTCGGTCAAGAACCGCAGGCCACCGTACGCGAAAAGGGCGGTCGGCCCGCCGAAGACTCGGACGGGGACGTGCTCGTTGTTCGTACTGGCCATCCCGGCACCTCACGGATGAGTAGGGGTTTATCCGTGAAAGGTAGCGGTGCCTCACGGCTGAACGCAAGCCGTACCATGAGAGTCATGAGCGAGACCCTGACCGCACCGTCTGTGCTGCCGCCCGCGCCGGGAGCGGAGGACTACCTCGCCCTCGATTTCGTCAACAGCGCCATCGCGCTGCCTGGAGGGCAGGTCATCGATGCCCTCCGCACTCCTGGGGCGACGAATCAGTGGCTCACCGAACGCGGTCTCGCTCCGGCCGACGCCGGGGTGCAGGAGATGTGCACGATGCAGCTGCGCTCGCTGCGCGAGCACCTCAGGGCGTTGTTCGCCGCCCGCGTCGCCATGCTGCCCGCCTCGCCTGCGGCTTTGTCCGCCGTCAATGACGCCATGAGCAGGGTCCCCACGGCCGCCCGGCTGCACTGGGACGAGAACGGCCCCTACCGCGCGGTCCCGTGCCCCACCAACGAGGTCCTCGACCATGCTCTGGCGACTCTTGCGGCCAACACGGCCGATCTCCTCGCCGGCCCCGACGCCGAGCGCCTCACCGCCTGCGGATCCGCCCCCTGCAACCGCTACCTGCTGCGTCACGGCCGCCGCCACTGGTGCTCCACCCGCTGCGGTGACCGCGCCCGGGCCGCCCGCGCCTACGCCCGGCGCACTCAGCCCAAGGCAGGCTGACGAACCCCGCACCCCATCGGGCTGCCAGACCGCTGTCCGTGATGACGCCTGGTGAAGAGTCGCTGAGCGCCATCAGCCCGGGGAGCCGTTGCGAGCGGACCGGGCTCGATCGATCTCCGTAACCGGGGACGCACCACATCCGCGGTCTCCGTGTGCGTGACCTCCGCCTTGCCCCGGGCGCGCGACAGCGGGCGTAGCCCGATCATGGTGGTGTCCGCCCCCGGATGCCCTCCGCTGGAGGAACGTACCTCGTGAACTCGCAGGTCAAGGGGCCGGTGCGGCTCGGGTGGGGCGTACTCGTGCTGGTCGTGGTGGTGCTCCTGACGATGGCCATTCCCATGTGGAATGTCAGCAGGTATTGGTCACCGGGCCGGCGGCTCGGTCAAGATTCCGTCATGGGATGGCCCCAGAGTGATGATCGTGCGGCGCTCGCGTGGCAGACGTCAGGTCGGTCCGTGCAGGGGGACTCCCCGTCACAGCACGAGGCGCGCCAATGCTCCCTGTCGCGTGCACACCCCACCTATCTCCGGAAAGGAATGCGATGCAGAAGACGATGCGGGCGGTCGCCGGGGTACAGGGCCACTGCATGTCTCCGGTGGGCACCTCGTATAGCACCGCTTACCTTTGAATGCCGCAGCGCGGCCCTCTCGGGCAACCCACAGGAACGGTGGTAGGCAGGCGACCACACCGCGTCAACGGCAGGAGCCAGGCTGTCCGGTGTCGACGCCGAGGCCGCGGCCGATGCCACCTGAAAGACGTCGTATCGACGCGCTGAGAGATTTCGAACCGGGTGGCGTTCTCCCAACGGCACATACAGCCGTTTGAGCGGCACCGTATCGGCGCCGGCCCGCGTGCCGGAATTCCCCGTGGAGGCCGCGATCAGGCAGGGGCGCCGAACCCACTGGAACCCGTCCGCCCCGGAATTCAGTGCTGGGCCACACGGCGCGATGTGCGAAACATTCTCATCGCGCTGCCGGGTGAGATTCCCGGAATCCCCGGGGCCGGGTGAGACGACATAAAGGAGGTGACCATGCGCACATCCGGATGGGACTAATACGAGCCAGGTGAGGGCTCCGCGCCCACGCAAAGGAAGGGTACGACGCGACGACAAAGGAGGTGACTACGAGCATGAGCAGATGTAACTGATGCGAGGTTTATCGTGGCCGGGGCGGAGTGCACAAATGTGCCGCCCGCCCCGGCCGCCTGAGGATGAGAGTTCAGAGATCTCAAGAATGGTCACCTATACAAGCCTGTTCGCCGCACGCGAGTTCCGATACCTGTATGCGGGCTATGCGCTTTCGTATGCGGGGGATCAACTGGCCGCGGTGGCGGTGGCCGTGCTGGTGTTCGAGCGGACCGGATCGAGCATGCTCACCGCGATCGCGTTCGCCTCGGCGTTCCTGCCCTCGGCTCTGAGCCCTTGGCTGGCCACCTTTGCCGATCGGCTGCCGTGGCGGCGGCTGCTCATCGTGTGCGACCTGGCCAGGGCGGCGCTGGTGGCGGCACTCGCGATACCCGGTGTGCCGATCGGTGCCGCGATCGCGGTGCTGTACCTGGCCCATGCGTTCACCCCGCCGTTCAAGGCGGCCAGGGCCGCGCTGATGCCGCAGGTGCTCAGCGGCGAGGCCTACATCGCCGGCAACGGCTTGACCAACCTCACGTACCAGATCAGCCAGGTCGCGGGGTTCGCGATCGGCGGAGCCGTGGTGGCGGCGATCACGCCGGCGGGGGCGTTGCTCGTCAACGCGGCCACCTTCGCCCTCTCCGCGCTGCTGATCCACCGCGGTGTCACCCCTCGCCCGGCACCATCGAATGGCGGCACGGCCTGGGCGCCGTTTCGCGAGGCTCGGGACGGGCTGAGATACGTCTTCGCCGACCCCTGGCTACGCAGCTGCCTGTTGCTCGTGTGGACAGTCCCCGCCTTCGCCCTGGCCTTCGAGGCCATCGCCTACCCCTTCGCACGGGAGTTGGGCGGAGGGCCGCCGCTGGCCGGGGTGCTGCTGGCGATGGGCGCGCTGGGCTTCGCCGCCGGTGCGTTGCTGCTGACACGATGGGTGCGCCCGCCAAGGCGGGACCGGCTCCTGGTGCCGCTGGCGATGCTGGCCGGCGCCGCGCTGCTGCCGCTGCTGGCCGATCCGCCCGCCCCCGTGGTGCTGGCCGCGCTGTTCGCCTCCGGATTGGGTTGCTCGTTCTCCACGCCGCTGAATGCGGAGTTCATCCGGCGCGTGGCCGCCGGGTTCCGGGGCCGCGCCATGGGAGTGGCCATCGCGGGCATCGCCGTGGGGAACGGCGCGGGATTCCTGACGGCGGGCTGGATCCTCGAATTGGGGTTGTCAGCCTCGGTCACCGCGGGCCTGTGCGGACTCGCGGCGCTGGTGGCGGCTGTGGTCTTCGGCCGCACCTGGCAACGCGACGCACCTGACCAGCCCGGGAAGAGCACGGCGGATGAAGCCTAGCTGTGTCGTCGCCGTTCCACGGCGACCAGTTCGCCGCTGCGGGCGCTCTTCCGCGACAACGCCTCCCGCCCGTTCGGGCTCGAAGGGCCGCGCACTGATGTCAGGCCCCCTCCGCCCGCCATGTCGCTGAGACCAAGGATGATCATGGTTCGCTTGGACGACACACCTCACTCCTCTGCCGGGCGGCCGGCGCGCAAGAAGCGGCGCTGGCGCCGCTGGATGGCGGCGTCGATCGTGCTGGTGGTGGCCGCGCTGCTGTTCGGCGCGTACGGCTGGCAGCCGGCCGAGGACGGCCGCGCCTTCCGCTCGCCGTACCTGGCCCAGGTCGGCTCCCGCTACGCCGACACGCCCATCGCCCGCTTCCACTACGTCCAGGCTGGGTCCGGCACCCCGGTGATCCTGCTCTCGCCCGGCGGCACCTCGGTCATCGGCTGGAAGGACCAGCTCGATGCCCTGGGCCGCGACCACACCGTCTACGTGGTCGACCTGCCCGGCCAGGGGTATACCCGGCTCAAGGACCACGACTTCGCCTTCGACCTGGACGCCATGACCGCCGCCGTCGGCGCGTTCATGGACGCCGTCGGCGTACGGCAGGCCGCCCTGGCGGGCAATTCCTGGAGCGGCGGCTGGGCTTTGGCCTTCGCCCAGCGCCACCCTGACCGCGTCACCAGGCTCGCGCTGCTGGACGCCACCGGGCTGGATCTGCCGGGCACACCGATGTGGGAATCCCTGAAGATCCCGGTCGTCGGCGAGCTGGCCGTCAAGTTGTCCACCGGCAAGTCCACCGTCCGTGGCCTGGCCGAGGGCATGATGGTCAACAAGCGGCTGGTCACCGACCAGTTGCTGGAGGAGTGGTGGGCGCCGATGACGTTCCACGACAACATCCGCGCCACCTACCTGCTGGAACGCCGCCTGGACTGGGCGCCGACCGAACGCGCGCTCCCTGCCACCAAGACCCCGACCCTGGTGCTGTGGGGCAGGCAGGACACCATCCAACCTGTCGAGCGCGCCCATCGGTTCGCCGCGTTGCTGCCCAACGCCCAGCTCCAGATCCTGAACGGCTGCGGCCACGTCCCTCAACTTGACTGCCCCGAACCGGTCAACCGCCACCTCCAGGCATTCTTCGCCGACTCCCACGGAACGCGCTGAGACAGCCGAGGCCCGGCGGCCGGGTAACCCCTGATCAAGGAGATCGGGCTCTGTCCCCGCTTCGGTGTCGGGCCTGGCGATGGTGGGGCCCTCAGAAGCGGGTGGGGCCGCCGTTGGATTCGACGGCGTCGCGGGCGGCCTGCACGAAGGCGCGGATGCGGGCGGTGCCGGCGGCGGTGCGCCAGACGACTGCGACGTCGGTGTCCGGGGCGTCCTCGAACGGGACGAAGGCGATGTCGGGTCTGTTGTAGTAGCGCTCGACGGAGGCGGCTACGGGAGAGATGCCTTGGCCTGCGGCGATCAGTGCCAGCAGTTCCTGGAACGTGCTGATGTCCTGGCCGCGGGGGATGGGCCTTCCGCTTGGGGTGAAGCGGGGGACATGGAAGTCCCACCAGTAGCCGGGGGCGGGACCGGTGACGCCGAACACCGTGTCCCGGGCCAGGTCTTCCAGGGAGACGCTGGACCGGCGGGTGAACGGATGGCGTGCTGGCACGGCCAGGACGCGGGGTTCCGTCAGGACGACCGGGCCCACGGTCAGGTCGGGCTCGGTTACGGGTAGCCGGGTGAGCAGGACGTCGACGTCGCCGGCGCGCAGCGGCCCGAGAGGGTCGGAGAAGTGGGTCTCGCGCATCTGGACCTCGCAGCCGGGGTGCCGGGCCCGGAAGCCGTCCATGATCGTGGGGGTGAG
Source organism: Nonomuraea diastatica (assembly GCF_004349015.1). Taxonomy (NCBI): domain Bacteria; kingdom Bacillati; phylum Actinomycetota; class Actinomycetes; order Streptosporangiales; family Streptosporangiaceae; genus Nonomuraea; species Nonomuraea diastatica. The sequence continues at coordinate 44,836 of NZ_SMKP01000011.1, read as the reverse complement.
CTCGCCCGCACCGACGCCCAGGAACCCGACGCGCAGTGTGCCGTGCACGCCGCGGGCGGTGGCCGTCGCCCGGTCCATCGCCGCGGTCAGGCCCTGGTACAGCGGTTGCAGGTCGTCACGCAGCTGGGCGCCCAGCCGGGTGAGCTCTACGCGGCGGCTGGTGCGCTCGAACAAGGGCGCGCCGATCCGGCGCTCCAGCTTCCTGATCGTCTGGCTGACTCGTGGCTGGGACAGACGCAGCCGCTCGGCAGTGCGGCCGAAGTGCATCTCGTCGGCCAGTACGAGGAAGGCCTCCAGTTCGTGCCGTTCGGGCAGGTGAGCACCGTCCATAAGCACCGATTATCGCTCGTTTCGTTCTTCGCCGTTGTTCGGGGGTTGCGCGCGAATCGATCGTGGACGGGGTCCCGGAAGCTGAGATCCAGGAGATGCTAGACGTGAGCGCAGGTATCGACACCGCGGCGGCCGAACAGGGCGCGAAGGCCCCGGATTCCGGCCGGTTGTCCAGGCGTGAGGTGTGGACGCTGGTGGTGGTGATGGCCGGCACGTTCATGGCGATCATGGATTCGTTCATCGTGAATGTGGCCGTGCCCTCGATCCGCGCCGAGTTGTCGGCGAGCTTCTCGCAGGTGGAGCTGGCGGTCAGCGGCTATGTGCTGGTGTACGGGCTGCTGCTGGTGACCGGGGGCCGGCTGGGTGACCTGTACGGTACGCGGCGGTTGTTCCTGGCCGGGACCTGGGTCTTCCTGCTCGGCTCCTTGGCGACCGGGCTGGCCCCGATCCGGTGTCGTTGATCGCGTTCCGCGCTGTCCAGGCGGTGGGGGCCGGCCTGTTCTATCCGCAGGTGCTGGCGGTGCTGCAGACCGTGTTCACCGGCCGGACGCGGGCGACGGCGTTCGCGGTGTTCGGCGCGACGATCCGGCTGCTGCCCTCCGGTCGCGCCTCGGGTATCCGTTCCGGCCTCGACCTGACCGGCGTCGGCCTGCTCAGCGGGGCGCTGCTCTTCCTGTCGGTTCCGCTGGTGGAAGGGCAGCACGCGGGATGGCCCGTCTGGACGTGGATCTCGCTGGGCGCCTCGGTCCCCACGCTGGCCGCCTTCGTGGCTTGGGAGCGGCGGCTGGCCGTACGCGGTGGCAGCCCGCTGGTCGACCCGGCCCTGTTCCGCCTGCGCGCCTTCGCCTCAGGGAACGCGATCGCGCTGGCCTTCTTCGCCGGGAACGCGGGCCTGTTCTTCGTCCTCACCCTCCAGTTGCAGAACGGGATGGGCTATTCGCCGCTGGCCGCCGGGCTCATCTTCGTCCCGCTCGCCGCGGCCTTCGCCGCCGCCTCGCTGCTGGGGCCGCGTATCCAGGCCGTGCTCGGGCACCACGCGCTCACCCTCGGCTACGCGATCAACGCCGCCGGTACCCTCGCGCTGCTCGTCACGGCCTGGGCCGCCGGAACCGGCGCGACGGGCTGGATCCTGCTGCCCGCCCTCGCCGTCATCGGCTTCGGCGAAGGTCTGGGCGTCAGCCCGCTGATCGGAACGGTGCTGACCGGTGTGCCCGCGGTCCTGCTGCCGCCTCTCTTCCGCGGGCGTGCCCTGCGCGACGGGCGAGGGCGGCGGTTCAACCGAGCAGCTGTTCCAGGCCGTGGGACAGCCCGGTGAGCGCTTCGCGGACCAGCCGGTAATAGATGTAGTAGCTGTGCCGTTGCCGTTCGACCCAGCCGGCGTCGTGCAGGAGTTTCATGTGCTTGGAGATGGCCGCTTCGGTGAGTCCGATGAGGCCGGCGATCTCCCGGGTGGAGCGGGGCCGTACGGCGAGCAGCTGGAGGATCTGCAGGCGGGTCGGATCGCCCGCCGAGCGCAGCAGTTTGAGCAGGTCGGCGGAGGGGATCGGGGCGCGTCCCTCCTGCTGCATCTCGGCGAGGGCATAGGTGATCAGTACGGTCGTCCCACGCCACCGCGGTGGGTTTGCCGGTTGACCACGGAGACCAGTTCGGGCCAGACGAAATGAGAGGGCACGAGCACGATCTGATCGTGCTCCGTCATGGTGAGGTTGAGGGGATCGCTGTTGTTCCGCCGCCGGGGCGGCTGGATCACGATCTCTCCGGAGCCCGGGTCCGGTCGCACATGGGGAGAGAGCTCCTCCAGCATCGGGGTGAGACCGCGGCGGGACAGCGCGCGCCCCCGGCGGGTGATGTCGGCGAGCAGGCGGGCCTCCAGGCGTGGCCAGTCCGGGGCGATGCAGGCGTCCCAATAGGACGACAGGAACGCGGCGAAGCGCTCGCGGACACGTTCGGGGTCGGTGGTCAGCTCGTGCATCACGGGCACGGAGGCGGGGTGGACCGCCTCGATCTGCGACAGCGCCCGCTCCCGCAGGTCCTCGTCGCGGGCAAAGGCGCCGTGTGAAATCCGCGGCCCGCGCCGATTGCTCAACAACGCGGCATGAATCAATGGGGCGGCGAATTGTTCGACGGGCGCTTCGCGTAACGCGGTCAATTCTTCCGGCCACGACGATGCGTCGGACACCGGCCAGATCTCCGGGAATGTCAGGGGCTTGTCCGTGTACCAGAACCCGTACTTGTGCGTCTCTTCCTTCAGCGCGGAGCTCATGCGCGCACGCGCCCGCAACGCCCACGAGATGTGCAGCGGATGGCGCTTGACATCCTGCAGGACGTTGAGGCTGCGCGTCATCTCGTGTGCCGGCGAGCAGCCAAAGGCCGCCAACTCGGTTTCCGTGTCAGGGAGTCGCAATCGTAGGGTCACCGGCCACGCCTTCCACTCCGTTCAACTGATCGGTTGAACAGTTGGTGCCGTCGGCAACGCTAACGTAGCGTCGCATCAAACGTAAAGAAGAGAAATTGCACGAGAGAAAGGAAACCGGTCTGATGACGATGAGCCGCCGGTCGATCCTGAGTGGCATAGCAGTGAGCCCGTTGCTCCTCACCAATTGCGGACGGGCGGCATCGGAATCCGGGCATGCCGCGGCGCCGACCCCCGAACCGGATTGGCGGGGGTTCCACGATTTCCTGCGCCGGCAGGCGGCGGACGGCCGGTTCTCCGGCGCCGTCGCGGTGGCGAAGGGCTGGAAGGGTGGCAAGCCCCTGCTGGAGGAGGGCTATGCCATGGCCGACAGGCGACGACGTGAGCCCAACACGGCGCGCACCACGTTCAACATCGCCTCCATGGGCAAGATGTTCACCGCTGTCGCCATCGCCCAGCTCGTCCAGCGGGGCAAGCTGTCGTTCGACGACCCGATGGGGGAGCATGTGCGGGGGTTTCCGAGGGAGATCGCCGGCGAGGTCACCCTTCATCACCTTCTCACGCACACCGCGGGCATGGGCGATGTCCTGCGGCGCGGCCCGGGCCATGAGCCGCCGCGCACCATCGGCGCCCTGATGAAGCTGATCGCCAAGGAGCCGCTCGCGTTCGAACCCGGCTCGCAGATGAGCTACAGCAACTCGGGGTTCATCGTGCTGGGCGCGATCGTCCAGCAGGTGAGCGGACAAGACTACGGCGACTATCTCTCCAAGCACGTCTTCAAGCCGGCCCGCATGACCGCCACCGCCATCCGCGCCTACCGGCCGGCCGATGTCCCCGGCATGGCCCACCCGTACGCAGAGAGTGGCGAGGACCTGGGCCGCGAGATCCGGGTGGCCACCCCCGCCGGCGGGGCCTCCTCGACCGTCGGTGACATGATCGGGTTCGCCCGGGCGCTGATGGCGCATCGGCTGCTCAACCGGAAGCTGACCGAGACGGTCATCACCGGCAAGGTGCAGGCATCGGGCCCCGGCCGAGGCCCCGATGACAAGTACGCGTACGGCTTCGGCGTCCGAAAGGTCAACGGTGCCCGGGTCATCGGACACAACGGTGGCAGCCCAGGATATGAGGCGAACCTCGACATCTACCCCGATCTCGGATATGCGGTTGTCATTCTTGCAAACCAGGACAGGGTGATCAGGCCCGCGAGCCGCAAGTCCGAAGAGATCATCACCGCCTGAGATGGCGCAGCCGCAAGGCCCGGGTCTTCCTTGGGGCAAGGGTCGGTGCGGCGCATCGATGGCAGGCGAAGAGGCCGGTCACGGCGCGGCCGGACAGTGACAGAGCAGGACACCGCCATCCATACCGGCAGGTTATAGACACAGATATTGGACGCCGGGCTCCTGCTACTACGAAGCTGGAAGCGCTCGATCGGGCCGATCGAAGAAAGAATTCGGCGTGCCCGTGATCGCCGCCGTCGTCACGACGGTCATCACCAAAGACCAGCCTCAGGAACAGAGTCCGGCACACGGCGAGCTCCCTAATCGCTGAAGGATGAAGTCTGTATGACTCCGCATTCTCGTCAGAGGAAGAGTATGACCCTGCTGATCGGTAAATTTCAGGCCTCGGTCGCAGCCGCTCTTGTGGCTGCCGCGGCCCTCACCGCACCACCGGCCTCCGCAACCCCTCTGCCGGGCACACCGGAACTCACCGCCAGCGCCTCGTGCAGCATTGCGGACCACGCGCAAACGATCGCCGATCATTACATTTCGAAATGCCGGAAGGCGGGCATCCGCAAGGTATTCCCAGCGCAATATCTTCCCAAGACCATCTACACCATCAAAAGAGACAAGTCCAGACCAGGCAAGACGGCGTGGAAGCTGCTGAACGCTAACCGTTGGAAGAAGTACCAAGGCTGATCGCCGGCAGCCGCCACCGTGGTGCCCCGGGGCCGGTCCGGCAGACCCCGCCGGACCGGCCGGTTTGCGGGGCTTTCGACCAGCCCGATGGTGGCCTCGCGTGGATCGCGGATCTCGGCGAGGGTGTGGCTGTCGCCCGCGCGGGCCCGGATCGTGACCGACTGGCTGGAACCGGCGAAGGCCAGATCGACGGCACACCTCCGGAGTGCTGCCGCATGCTGTGCGGCAGCACGCGGTCGAGCTCCACCACGATGCCGGAGGCCCTCACCGGCTGCGATCTGAACATTGAGACGGCCTGCGGGCGTTTCTCAGGCGGAGCCGGTGGCGTGCGGCGACCCGTCCGCCCCTGCCCCGTGGCTGCGCGACCTCGCCGAGCACGGCGACCTCTTCGCCACCGCGTTCACCCTGCCCGGGTAGCGGCCACCCCCGCGTCCCCGGGCTTGTGGCCGTATCATGTCCGGTTCACCAGGTGACAGGGAGCTCGTAGGCGCCGTAGATGATGGCGTCGGTCTTGAACGGCAGCTCCTCCACCGGCGCGGCCAGGCGCAGCGTGGGCATGCGGCGGAACAACGTGTCGAAGACGATCTGCAGCTCCATCCTGGCCAGGTTCTGCCCGAGGCACTGGTGGGGGCCGAAGCCGAACGCGAGGTGATGGCGGGCGCCGCGCTCGACGTCCAGGACGTCCGGATTCTCGAACACCGCGGGATCCCAGTTGGCCGACAGGCCCGAGACGACGACGCCCTCCCCTGCCTTGATGCTCACGCCGCCGACCTCCACGTCCTCGGTGGCCACCCGGGCGGTGACCGCGTCGGCGATGGCGAAGTAGCGCAGCAGTTCCTCCACCGCCGCGGGCGTCTTGGCGGGGTCGGTGGTGATCAGGGTGAGCTGGTCCGGGTGGGTGAGCAGCCCGAGCACGCCGAGTGAGATCATGCTCGCCGTGGTCTCGTGTCCCGCGGCCAGCAGCAGGAAGGCCAGGCTGACCAGAGCGGCGTGGTCGAGGGTGCCCTCCTGGCGGTGCCGGGCGATCTGCCGGCTGAACAGGTCATCGCCGGGTTCGGACTCCTTGCGGGTGATCAGCTCGTCGATGTAAGCGCGCAGTTCTGCGAAGGCGCGCAGGCGGTCCTCCGACGACGAGGTGCGGCGCACCGCCACGGCGGTACGGGTCTGGAAGAAGTCGTGGTCGGTGTAGGGCACCCCGAGCAGCTCGCAGATGACCAGGGACGGCACCGGCATCGACAGCGCCTGCACCAGGTCGACCGGGCGCTCGTCCGTGGCGATCAGGTCGTCGATGAACCGGTCGACGATGTCCTGGATCCGCGGGCGCAACGCCTCCAGCCGTTTCACGGTGAACTCGCCGATCAGCGGACGCCGGCTCGCGGCGTGTTCAGCGCCGTCCATGCCGACCATGAACGGCGGCTGGTCGCGCATCAGCTTCAGGGTCGCCGGATCGGAGACGAAGAACGGAAAGCCGTCCCTGCGCCGGTCCGAGGAGAAACGCCGGTCGGCGAGAACGGCCCGGCTTTCCTCGTGCCCGGACACCAGCCATCCCTCGGCCCCGGTCACCAGCCGGACCCTGCTGATCGGCGCCTGCTCGCGCAGCCGCTCGTAGCCGGTGGGCGGGGCGAACGGGCAGCCACGCTCGACCGGCAGTTCCAGGCCGGCGAGCTCGCCGGCGACGCTCTTCGTCATGAAAGCCTCCCAGTGATGGGTCATAGGTCTGTTCAGTGGGTGGACGTGGTGTGGCCGGTCGGGCGGGCTGTTCCGCCGCCGTCGGTCACCGGCACGACCTCGGAGGCGAGCACGTCCAGCGGCCGGCCGGCCAGGCAGTGCGGCGGGTGTCAGCGGGCGGCCAGCGACTCGTCGCTCCTGGCCCGCAGCACCTGCCGGCGCTGGCCGTCCTTGGCCCAGGCCGGGAAGTTGAGCGAGCCGGGCCTGCGTGCCTGGTTGGTCAGTGTCCACAGGATGCCCTGGCAGATGAACTCCTTGATCATCGCGCCAGGGCGGCCGGCGACGTGGCCCCACATCGCGACGTCGTTCTTGTGCGTCAACTGGAGAATGCCCGCCCCGCGTCCCAGGCTGACGCATTGGGCGACGAGCGCCAGCGCGAGAGGCGCGGGCTGCTCGCCGGCGATCCGGCTCAGCGCGGTGTCGGCGGCGTGCGGGCCCAACTGGACCGCGGCCTGGCAGCTCATCCGGAACGGCAGGTCCGAGGGCGCCGCCGAGTCTCCTGCCGCGATGATGCGCATGTCGTCCACGCTGGTCAGCGTCTCGTCGGTAAGCAGGCGGCCATGGGCGTCGGTGCTGAGCCCGCTGCGTGCGGCCAGATCCGGTACGCCGAACCCGGCGGTCCAGACGGTCACCGCGCTCGGCAGCTCGCGGCCGTCACCGAGCCGTACGGCATCGCCGGTCACGGCCGTCACCATCGTGTCCGGGCCGTCGAGCACGGTCACCCCGAGCCTGGCCAGTCGCGCGGCGACCGAGCGCCGGCCCCGGGCGTGTAGAGAAGGGCCGAGTGCCCCGCCGCACACCAGGGTCACGGCACGGCCGGCCTCGGCCAGTTCGGCGGCGGTCTCGATACCGGTCGGGCCGGCTCCGACCACCGTCACCGTGCCCGTCATCGTGCCCGTCGCCGGCGTGGCGTCAAGGACCTGCCGCAACCGCTGTGCCTCCTCCAAGGTGGCGATCGGGTAGGCGAACTCCGCCGCTCCGGGCACGCCCGAGTCGCCGCTGCCGCTGCCCACCGCGTAGATCAGGTAGTCGTAGCCGAGTGTGCCGCCGTCCGCCAGCTCCACGCCGCGCCCGGCCGGGTCGATCCGGGTCACGGTGGCGCCCACCAGGCGTACGCGCTCGGCCAGGACCTGTCCGTAGTCGACGACCGCGTCGTAGGACCCTCCCGCGTGCTGGTGCAGGCGGATGCGATCGACGAAGGCCGGGCGCGGGTTGATCAGGGTCACGGTCACGTCGTCGCGCTGGGTCAGGCGATTGGCCGCCATGACGCCGGCATATCCGCCGCCGATCACGACCACATCGATGTTCTCGGTCATGGAGTCTCCCCTTTCGCCGTGTTCTCCCTCAAGACACCGCGTGACCGCTCGTTGTTACAGCGTGTGAGGCAGATCACTCTCTAGGCGGAGGCTCCCTCGAACCCTGCGCCGTACTCGGCGTCGAACGCCTCCCGGCCCAGTGCGGCGACGGCCGTGGCCGTGGCGCGGTCGGCGTCGCCACGCTCGGCCGGCGGAAGGGGAGCGCCGGCGTCCGCGCGGAGCCTGGCCGCGGCGCCGAGCAGGCGGGCTGCCCGCTGCGGCCGTCCCGCGAGGGCGTGCGCGCCGGCCAGCCCTTCGTACGCGAGCGCGACCGCGCGTGGATCGCCGCCCGCTCGCGCGTGTTCGAGCCCTTCGCGGTGGCGAGCCAGGGCGGTGCCGGCGTCGCCGCGTTGCTCGGCGGCGAAGCCCAGCTCGGCCAGCAGCAGAGCGGGCCCCGGCCCGAACGCGACCCGGCGGTGCCATTCCAGCGCGTCGAGCAGGTGCCGCTCGGCGTTGTCCAGGTCGTGGGCGCGCCGGGCGACCAGCGCGAGCCCGATGAGAGCGTGGATCTCGCCGGCTCTGTAGGCGTGCTCGGCGGCCAGCCGCGCGGCCTGTTCGTGGAGCCGCCGGGAGCCGCCGAGGTCGCCGGCGAGCAGGGCGATCCGGCCGAGCCCGACGAGCCGGTCGGCGGCCTCGGTCCAGAACCCCAGCTCCTGGGCCAGGCGCAGGCCGTCGCGGTGCAGGAGCTCCGCCTGCTCGTAGTCACCGCTCACCTCGGCCAGCGCGGCGAGCGGGTAACCGGCCCGCAGCTCTCCCCAGCGGTCGCCGAGCGACCTGAAGAGCGCGTACGCCTGCTCGCCGTCGGCGCGCGCGGCCGCGAGATCGCCGCGCATGAGGCCCTGGACCGCCCGGGTGCTCCGCGCCGCGGCGCTGCCCCACGCGTCGCCCGCCCGCTCGAAGACCGCCAGCGCCCACTCGACCCAGCGCTCGCTCAGGCTGAGGTCCGCGCCGGTGCTGAGCAGGGCGTGCCCGAGGAACCAGGCGGCGCGACCGGCAGCCGCTCGGCTGCCGGCACCGGCCCGGCCTGCCGTGACGTCGCCGGAAGGAAGCGGCGGAAGGGGAGCGCCGGTGGAAGGGAGCGGCGGAACCGGCGGATCGCCGGAGGGGAGCGGCGGAAGGGGTGTGCCGCGGTCGCCGGCGAGCAGGGCGAAGGCCGCGTGCCAGATCGTGACCGTGTTCTGGAGCGATGCAGGCGCCGGGCCCGTCACGGCCAGGGCGTCCACCAGCGACCTGCGGGCCTCGCTCAGCCGGCCGAGCAGGAACCAGGGCCACGTCAGGGCCAGGACCAGCCGCAGCGCCCCGTCCGCGTCGCCGCCGCGGACGGCGTGGGCGAGGGCGGCCCGCAGGTTGGCCGTCTCCTCGTCGATCCGGCGCAGCCCGTGCGCCTGCCCGGGACCGTGCAGCCGGTCGGCGGCGCGTTCGGCCTGCTCGGTGTAGTGGTGCTGGTGCCGCCGGCGCACCGTCTCGGCGTCGCCCGCCTCCTCCAGGCGTTCCAGCGCGTACGCGGACACCGACTCCAGCAGGCGATAGCGAGGACCGTCGGTCACCGTCACCAGCGAGCGGTCCACCAGCCGCGTCAGCGGGCCGAGGGTGCCGCGGCCGCCTGGATCGCACACCGCCTCGGCCGCCTGAAGCGTGCAGCCACCGGCGTGCACGGCCAGGCGGCGCAGCACCACGCGCTCGTCGTCGGTCAGCAGCTCCCAGCTCCAGTCGATCACCGCGCGCAGCGTCCGATGCCGGGGCGGAGCCGTACGCCGGCCGCCGTCGAGCACCGCGAACCGGTCGTCGCCCAGGCGGGCCGCCAGCTCGTCCACGCCCAGGGCCCGGACCCGGGTGGCCGCCAGCTCCAGCGCGAGCGGGATCCGGTCGAGGCGCCGGCAGATCGCGGCGACCGCCGCCCCGCCGAGGTCGAGCGGCCCCGTGGCGCCGAGCGCGGCGCGGGCGCGTTCGGTGAAAAGGCGTTCGGCGTCGGCCTGCCGCAGCGGCGGCACCGTCCACACCGCCTCGCCGGCCAGCCCCAGGGGCTCCCTGCCGGTGGCGAGGACGCGCAGCTCCGGCGAGGCGGACAGCAGCCGTCCGGCGAGATCGGCCACCGAGCCGGCGATGTGCTCGCAGTTGTCCAGCACGAGCAGCATCCGGCGTGAGCGCAGGGTCTCCACCAGCCCGAGCGCGCCCTCCTCACGAACCCCCAGCGCCGCGCTCACCTGCTCCTCAGCGGAGGCGCGTCCGGTGAGCTCGACGAACCGTATGCCCTCCGGGTGCCGATCGCGGGCGACCTTGACCGCCAGCCGGGTCTTGCCCACGCCGCCCGCGCCGGTGAGGGTCACCAGGCGATGGGCGGCCAGCAGCTCGCGTACGGCGGCGACCGCGTCGTCCCTGCCGACCAGGCCGGTCAGCGGCTCCGGCAGCGGGGCCCGCGGCACCCCGCGCGACCGGCCCCGCGACCGGCCGGCCGGTGTCAGGGACGGATCGTGGGTGAGGATCGCCTGGTGCAGCGCGCGCACCTCCGCGCCGGGATCGACGCCCAGCTCCTCGGCCAGCCGCCCGCGCAGCTCGGCGTAGGCGGCCAGCGCCTCGGACTGCCGCCCCGCCGCGTACAGGGCTCGCATCCGGACGGCCCACAGCCGCTCGCGCAGCGGGTGGCGGGCGGTCAGCTCGGCCAGTTCGCCGCTGACCGCGTGTTGTTCGCCCAGCTCCAGCCGGGCCGCCGCCAGCGACTCCACGGCGGTCAGCCGCTGCTCCTCCAGCCGCTGGGCCGCCGCTCGTACGACGTCGAGGCCGGTGAGGCCGGCGTACGCGTCGCCGTGCCACAGGGCGAGCGCGTCAGCGAGCAGGCCGGCCCGGGTCGCGGGATCGGCGGTGGCGTACGCGGTGGTCGTCAGGTCGGCGAACCGGGCGGCATCCACCTCGTGCGGCGCCACGCGCAGCAGGTAACCAGGCGCCCGGGAGACCACCAGCTCCTGGGCGCTGGGCTCCGCCCCGGCCAGCGCGGCGCGCAGCCGGGAGACCTTCGTCTGCAGCGCGCCGGCCGGGTTGCGCGGCGGGGCATCGCCCCACAGGTCGTCCACCAGCCGCTCGGCCGCCACCGGCCGCCCGGCGTGCACGAGCAGGTCGGCCAGCAGCGCGCGGATCTTGGTCTCGGGCAGGCGGACCGGCCCGCCGTCCGTGGTCAGCACGGACAGCGGGCCGAGTACGCGGAAGTACACGCCGTCAGGCTAACCGAGTCCTGCCGGCCGCCGGCGTTCCGACAGAGGACCGACAGAGGACCGACAGAGCCGGTCGGCATGCTGGGGACCACTGCGAGATGACGGACGAAAGGTGCAGTGATGTCGTACGACGACAAGCCAGGACGACCGGCCGTGGCGGTGATCGGGCTGGGCCAGATGGGAGCCCGGCTGGCCCAGGCGTTTCTGGCCGCGGGCTACCGGACGACGGTGTGGAACCGTACGGTCGCCAAGGCCGATGCCCTGGTCGCCCAGGGGGCGGTGCGGGCCGCGAGCGCGGCGGAGGCGGTCGGCGCGGCGCCGCTGGCCGTGGTCTGCCTGACCGGCTACCACGCCGTCCGCGACGTGCTGGCGACCTCGACCCTTCAGGGCAGGACCGTGGTCAACCTCGCCTCCGGCGCCCCCGACGAGGCCCGCGACCTGGCCGCATGGGTGAGCGGGCACGGGGCCGCCTACCTCGACGGCGCCGCCATGAGCGGCACCCGGCTGGTCGGGCGGCGCGAGGCGCTGTTCATCTTCAGCGGCTCCGCGGACGCCTTCGCCGAGCACCAGGGGGTGCTGGCGAGCCTGGGCAACGCCGTACATCTCGGGGCAGATCCGGCGCTGGCATCCCTGTACGATGGTGCGCTGTTCGGCCTGGCGTGGGGCACGCTGGCGGGCTTCTACCACGCCGTGGCCCTGGTCGCCGCCGAGGGTGTGGTCGCCACCGGCTTCGTCTCGGTGGCGACGAGCCACATGCCGTTCGTGACCTCGCTCATGACCGAGCACGCCCGGCAGATCCAGGACGGCCGATACCCGGACGACGACGGCACCGTGGACGTGCACGCCGCCGCGATGGCCCACCTCCTCCACGCCAGCGCCGCCGCCGGCATCCGTACGGACGTGCCAGAGCTCTTCACGAACCTGCTGGAGCGCGCGTCCGCCGCCGGCCACGGCGCGGACGGCGTCGCCAGCACCATCACGACCCTGTCGAAGGGGGCGGCGGCATGACCGAGCACGAAGCACCCCGCGTAACCGTCCTGGGCCTGGGCCGGATGGGCACGGCCATCGCCGGCGCCTACCTGGCCGCCGGCTACCGCACGACCGTATGGAACCGCACGGCCGCACGCGGCGACGCCCTGGCCGCCCAGGGCGCCGTCCGGGCCGCCGACGTGGCCGAGGCCGTCGCCGCAGGCCCTCTGCTGGTCGTGCCGTTGCTCGACCCGGCCACGGTCCGGCGGACCCTGGAGCCCGCCGCCCCGTTACTGGCCGGCCGCACCCTGGTCAGCCTCGCCAACGGCACTTTGGAGCAGGCCAGGGACCTGGCCGCCTGGGCTGCCGGGCACGGCGCCCACCATCTGGCAGGCGCCATGATGGCCCTGCCCCACACCATCGGCGCACCCGAGGCCTTCTTCTTCTTCAGCGGTTCTGAGTCGGCGTTCGAGGAGCACCGGACGGCACTTGAGGTGATGGCCACCGGCCACTACCTGGGCGCCGACCCCGCCGCCGCCGAGACGCACAGCCTGGCCGTGCTCGGCACCGGCTACGCCGCCCTCACCGGATTCCTGCACGCCGCCGCCCTGCTGGAGACGTATGGCACCGGCCCCGAGAGGTTCGCCCCGCTGGCGGCCGCCTGGCTGCGCGACATGGCGGCGTTCCTGCCGCACCTGGCGAAGGAGGCCGCATCCGGCTCCTACGCGGACGCCGCCTCCACCATCGACCTGAACCGCCCCGCCGTGGACACCCTGATCGCCGCCAGCACTGAGCGCGGCGTCGACCCGCGCGTCCACCACCCGCTCAAGGCGCTGCTCGACCGGCGATCGGCGGACGGGTACGGCGACGACAGCTTCTCCAGCCTGTACGAACTCCTGAAACCCGCCCGTCCGCGCCCCTGAACCAGGGCGGAAGCTCCACCACCGCGTCGGCCCCGCGGGCGATCAGGTCGACGGGACGATCATTCCGATGTGGAATGGCCGCGGGTATTGGACATCACACCGGCCACCCGGCAAGGGTGGCGATCAGCCGGAACGTGACGGCGTCCGAGAAAGGGCCAAGCTCCATGACGAACCAAGCCGCACAGGTCGAGGCCTGGCTGGACGAACGGGCCGGGGAAATGGCGGACCTGCTCGAACGGCTCGTGGCCGTCGACTCCGAGAACCCGCCCGGCCGCGAGCTGCGCCGCTGCGCCGGCGTCCTGCGTGAGGCGATGGACCGGCTCGGGCTGGCACCGGAGGTCATCGACGTCGCCGACCCGTCCGGCGGCCTGGACGACCCGTGCGTCGTCCGCGGCACCGCAGGCGACGGCGGCAAGCTCATCTATTTCCACGGGCACTTCGACGTGGTGCCGGCTCAGAGCCGGGAGCAGTTCACGGCCGTACGCCGCGACGGGAGGATCATCGGGCGGGGAACGGCGGACATGAAGGGCGGCATCGTCAGCATGCTCTACGGCGCCGCGGCCGCCAAGGAGCTGGGCCTGCTCGGCGACGGCCGGATCGTCGTCCACCTGGTGTGCGACGAGGAGACCGGCAGCGTCGCAGGCGCCGGGCACCTGCGCGCCGCGGGCCTGATCGACCCCGGCGCGCTGGCTATGATCACCGCCGAGCCGAGCGGCGGGAGCATCTGGCACGCCGCCCGCGGCGCCGTCTCCCTCCGCGTCGACATCCAGGGCCGTGAGGCCCATGTCGGACAGGCGGATCGTGGGGTGAACGCCTTCCAGCACATGCTGCACATCGCCCGCCCCGCCGAGCGGTACGCGGCCGACCTGGCCGGGCGGCACACCGCGTATCCCATGAACCCCGGCGACGCCCGCGGCAGCATGCTCGTGGTCGGTGGCCTGTCCGGTGGCGGCTCCAACTTCAACGTCGTGCCCGGCTCGGCTTTCTTCACCGTCGACGGACGCTACAACCCGGAGGAGGACCTGGAGGGCGAGCTCAAGCGCCTGACGGGCCTCATCGAGGGGGCAGCCCGCGAGATCGGCGCCGACGTGTCGATCCGCACCACCCAGCTCCAGCCCTCCGCCGCCACCGACCAGGACCATCCCGCGGCCCGCGCGCTCGCCCGCGTCGTCGGCGAGGTCGAAGGCACGCCCGCCCGGTTCGAGATGTGCGCGGGCATCCTGGAGATCCGCTGGTACGCCCAGCTCGGCATCCCCGCCTTCGGCTACGGCGCGGGCCGCCTGGACGTCTCCCACGGCCCCCACGAGTACGTCGACGAAGCCGCCATGCGCCGCTGCGCGGCCGTGTACGCCCGCTACGCAGGCGACCTCCTGACCTGACTGGGAAGTGTTTCAGCGCTCGGGTGGCACCGGAGGGGAGGGCCTGGTGTCCAGGCAGCAGCGTACGAAGTCCTGGACGACGGGATTGGCGTCGTCAGCGGGAGCCCAGGCGATGCCGACCCGCGTAGGACTGACGCCGGTCACCGGCCGGTAGGTGACGCCAGGGCGGGCGTAGAAACGAGCGGCGGACTCGGGAGCGAGCGCAATGCCGTAACCGTTGGCGATGGCGCTGAGCCATTCGTCCGGATGGTCGGTGACGGCGCCGACACGGGCGGGGCGGCCTTCCCGCTCGTCGATGCCCAGCCAGAAGTCGCGCCACCGTCCGGTTTCCTCGGGGGCGGCCACGAACGGCTCATCCCACAGATCCCGGAAGGGGATTTCCTCGCGTACGGCGAAGGGGTGCGCGGTGGCCAGCGCGATCAAGCGGGGCTCGGAGAACAACTCTTCCACACGAAAGCTCTCCTGGCCGGGGAACGGCAGTCGCACCAGGGCGGCATCGACGTCTCCGTCGGCTAATCCGGCCGTCGGGTTCGCCCAGGACGCCTGTCGCAGGTCGGCTCGCCAGCCCGGCCGCAGGCGGGCGAACTCGGCGATGATGTGCGGGGTGGCTTCGTTCGCGGCGCTGGCCAGGAAGCCGACCCGCAGCACGCGGGCGGCCTGGGCGGCCGTGCTCTTGGCCGCGCGCAGTGCCTGGTCCAGCCCGGCCAGCAGCGCGGGCACGTGCTCGGCCAGCGAACGGCCAGGTTCGGTGAGGGCCATGCCGTTCCGGGAGCGGGCGAACAACGACACTCCGAGCCGGGCCTCGAGTTGCTTGATCTGCTTGGTCAGCGCCGGCTGGGAGACGAACAGTCGCTCCGCGGCACGGGTAAGGCTTCCTTCCTCCGCCACGACAGCGAAGTAGCGCAACAGCCGGGTGTCGACATCCATGCCGACAGGTTATTGGAGCAGGTATGGGAGGCCAATTCGCCTCCACCAGGCCGGTGGCGCCCAAACGTTGACCATTCTGCCGCTTGTCCGATGGGTGGCGGTCGAGGGCAGGGACGGCGCGGGGGATCAGGGGGTGTACCGGTAGCCCATGCCCGGTTCGGTGATCAGGTGTACGGGGTGGGCGGGGTCTCGTTCGAGTTTCTTGCGCAGTTGCGTCATGTACTGGCGCAGGTAGTGCGTCTCCTTGACGTAATTGCTGCCCCACACCTCGCTCAGCAGGTGGCGCTGGGTGATGAGCTTGCCGGGGTTGCTCAGCAGGATCTCCAGGATGCGCCATTCGGTGGGGGTCAGGCGCAGTTCCCCGGAGACGGTCTTGCGGTTCAGGTCCACCGTGTGCTCGCCGATCTGGACGGGGGTGAGCTCGGCCTCCTGCGTGCCGGCGCGGCGGGAGACGGCGCGGATGCGGGCGAGGAACTCCTCGATGCTGAACGGTTTGGTCACGTAGTCGTCGGCACCGGCGTCCAGGGCGTCGATCTTGTCCTGGCTGCCGGCGCGGCCGGAAAGGACCACGATGGGCGTCTGAGTCCAGCCACGCAGGCCGTGGATGACGTCCACGCCGTCCATGTCGGGCAGGCCGAGGTCGAGGACGACTAGGTCGGGATGCCATTCAGCGGCCTGCGTGAGGGCGGACGCGCCGTCGGCCGCGACCGCGACCTCGTAGCGGCGGGCGGCCAGGTTGATGCGCAAGGTGCGCAGCATCTGTGGTTCGTCGTCCACGACAAGGATCCTGGTCATGGTGTCACCGCCTTGGAGAGGTGGCCAGTCGGACGATCATCGTAAGGCCACCTCCGGGCGTCTCCTCGGGCACGAGCGCGCCGCCCATGGCCTCGGTGAGTCCGCGCGACAGCGCGAGCCCGAGGCCGACGCCGGTGTGGTTGTCGTGGTCGCCGAGCCGCTGGAACGGCTGGAAGACCCGGTCATGGGCCTCGGGCGGGATGCCGGGACCGCGGTCGATGACGCGGATCTCGACGACGTCGTCGTGCCGGCTGGCCGTGATGAGCACCTTCTGGCCCGGCGGGCTGTAGCGCACCGCGTTGGCCGTCAGGTTGACCAGGACCCGTTCCAGCAACGCCGGATCGGCCACGATCTCGGGCAGGTCCAAGGAGATGTCGCCGTGGACGCGGCCGCGCTGCGGGCCGAGGTCGTCGATGACGCGGGGGAGGACCTCTTCCAGGGCGACGGGCTGGAGCTCCAGCCCGAGCACGCCGGCCTGCAGGCGGCTCATGTCGAGCAGGTTCTCCACCAGCCGGTCGAGCCGGTCCAGCGACTCGGCGGCGGTGGCCAGCAGTTCCTCGCGGTCTTCGGCTGTCCAGGTGACGTCGTGGCTGAGCAGGCTTTCGACGGAGGCCTTGGCGGCCGACAGCGGAGTGCGCAGGTCATGGCTGACGGCCGCGAGCAGCGCGGTGCGCATCTTGTCGGCCTCGGCCAAGGGCTTGGCGCGTTCGGCCTCTTGCTGCAGGCGTTTCTGGCGCAGCGCGACGGCCGCCTCGGCGGCGAAGGCCTCCAGCACCCGCCGGTCGCTGGCGTCGAGCAGCCGGCCCCGGGCTGCCAGCACCAGCCGATCGTCGATGGCGACGTCGGTGTCGGCCACGGCAGGCGAGGTGCAGGGGGCGGCCCCGGAGGCGGCGACGACGCGCCAGGCTGCGGGATCGGAGGTGTCGTCCGGGGTGGGCTTGCCGAGGCGTTCGAGCAGGGTGACCGCGTCCAGAGCGAACGTCTCGCGCAGCCGCCCGAGCAGCGACGGCAGCGCGGCCTCACCGCGCAGCACGTGCCCGGCCAGGGTGGAGAGCACCTGGGCGTCCGCTCGGGCGCGAGCCGCCTCCCTGGCCCGGCGGGCCGCCAGATCGACGATCGTGCTGACCACCGTGGCGACCAGCACGAACACCACCAGGGAGAGGAAGTTCTCCGGGTCAGCGATGCTCCAGGTGTGCACGGGCGAGGTGAAGAACCAGTTGAGCAGCACCGACGCGCCGACCGCCGTGGTGATCGCCGGCCAGGTGCCGCCGATGACCGCGACGCCGACGACCAGGCACAGGAACAGCAGGATCTCGCTGGGCAGCGAGGTCGAATCCTGGAGCGGGGCGAGCACAGCGGTCAGCAGGGGCAGGCCGGCCACGGCGGCGACCCATCCGGCGAGCCTGCGTTTCCTGGTGAGGGCCGCCCGGGAGCGCTCGGGGCGCTCACGGCCCAGCTTGGCCCCCTCGTGCGTGACCAGGTGCACGTCAATGGGCCCGGCCCGGGCCGTGGTCTCCACGCCCACGCCCCGGGAGAGAACCTGCGCGAAACGGCCTCTTCTCGATGCTCCAAGGACGAGCTGGGTGGCGTTGACGCCGCGGGCGAAGTCGAGCAGCGCCTGCGGGATGTCGTCGCCCACGACCTGGTGGTAGGTGCCGCCCATGCTCTCGACCAGGGAGCGCTGCCGAGCCAGACTGGCCGGATCGGCCCCGGCCGGCCCGTCGACGCTGGTGATGTGCACGGCCAGCAGGTCGGCGCCCTTGGTGCGGGCGGCGATGCGGGCGGCTCGGCGCACCAGCGTCTCGCCCTCCGGGCCGCCGGTCAGCGCGACCACCACCCGCTCGCGCGTCTCCCATGTGCCGGCGATGCCGTGGTCGGCGCGGTAGCGGTCGAGCTGGTCGTCCACTTTGCCCGCCACCCACAGCAACGCCAGCTCGCGCAGCGCGGTCAGGTTGCCGACGCGGAAATAGTTCGACAGCGCCGCGTCCACCTTCTCCGCGGCGTACACGTTGCCATGGGCCATGCGACGGCGCAGCGCCTCGGGCGACATGTCGACCAGCTCGACCTGATCGGCCCGCCGTACCACCTCGTCGGGCACGGTCTCGCGCTGCGGCACCCCGGTGATCTCCTGGACCACGTCGTTGACGGACTCCAGATGCTGGATGTTCACGGTGGAGACGACGTCGATGCCGGCGTCGAGGATCTTCTCGATGTCCTGCCAGCGCTTGGCGTTCTTGGAGCCGGGCACGTTGGTGTGGGCCAGCTCGTCGATCAGCGCCACCTTGGGCGCCCGCTCGATGACCGCATCGACGTCCAGCTCGGTGAAGGTGGTCCCCCGGTACACGATGATCTGTGGGGGAACGATCTCCATGCCGTCCAGGAGGGCGGCGGTGCGGTGGCGGCCGTGGGGTTCGACGAAGCCCACGACCACGTCGCGGCCTCGTTCCAGGGCGCGCTGGCCCTCGCCGAGCATCGCGTACGTCTTGCCCACGCCGGGGGCCGCCCCGAGATAGACCCGCAGCCGCCCTCGCATGTCAGGCTCCGTCGAGAGCGAGGTTGGGTTCGAGCACGCTGACCGCGGGCTCGCCCATGAAGCCGAGCGCGCTGCCGACGGTCCTGCCGTCCTTCACGATCAGCGAGCCGTCGGTGCTCACAGCTGCTCGACCGCCTTGGCGACCAGCCCCAGGACCGCGAAGACCGCGATCGCCAGGGCGACGAAGATGACGTCGGCCATTCCGCTCCTCAATCTGGACAGATGTGCTCTGCCGCGCCTCCCCGGGAGGATATGAAGCAAGCAAACCCCGGTATTGAGGGGAGTCTGCCGGTCTTGACGGATTCCATACAGTTATAGTCCGAATGTTGACGGCATCCTTACGCGAAGACTTTCGCGGCCCGTGACGACGGCCCCGTCGACGTCGTGGCGGTCACCCCGGAAGCGCGTTCGGTTCGAGCCGATCGAGGACCCGATCCACCATGGCCACGATCGTGTCATCGCCGATCTCACCGAGGAGGCGCTGGGTGCGCAGGCCCTCGATGAGGCAGAGCAGTTCCCGGGCGTCGGCGTCGGCGTCCGGCACGCCGGCCCGGCCGAACTGATCGGCCACCAAGGTGTGCAGCAGCGCGTACTGCTCACGGAAGATCACCGCGAGCTCTGGGTTCGCAGCGGCGCGAATCGTGAAGGCCGCGGCCATCCTCGCCTCGACGGCACGCTCCTCGTCCAGGGGAAGCAGCTCCATCGCGATGGCACGCAGCACGCGGCGGGGCGGTGCGGGCTGCGGCGCACTGCCGGCACGGGCCGAGAGCCGCTCCACCAGGCGACGGCCGTGGTGCTCCAGCGTGAACAGCAGCATCCCGTCCTTCGTGGTGAAGTGATGCTGGATGGCTCCCGTGGTCACTCCGGCCTCCGCGGCGACCTCGCGCAGGCCGAGCGCGTCCGGCCCGCCACGGCTCAGCACCCGGCCGACCGCCTCCGCGATCGCGGCCCTGCGTCGTGACGGGTCGAGCCGAGTTCTCATGCGTTCTCCTCATTGCGTTACAGTCGTAATGTAGTGGATGATCGACGAACTGGGGGACCGAGGTGCGTTTGAGCGGGTTCGTGGACGACGAGGCGCGGGAGCGGTTCTTCGCCCTGTACGACGAGGCCATGCGGAAGTGGCCACAGCACACACGCCTGAACGTGGCGACCTCGTTCGGGCCTGCCGCCGTCCACCGCGCGCACGGCGGCACCGGGCCGCCGCTGCTGCTCCTGCACGGTGGAAACGCGACCTCGGCCTCCTGGGCGCCCATCATGCCGATGCTGACCCCGTACGGGACGGTCTTCGCCGTCGACACCCTCGGCGACGCCGGCGCCAGCGTCCAGGAGCGTCCCGTGGCCGACGCGCGGCAGCTCGCACAGTGGCTTGACGAGGTGCTGGCCGGGCTCGGCTGCGACCGCGTGCACCTGGTAGGCCTCTCCTACGGCGGCTGGATGGCGCTCAACCAGGCCTTGCACCGGCCGGGACGGGTCGCCTCGGTGACGGCGCTGGAACCGGCCAGGGCGCTCGCCCCCGTCCGCGCCGCCTTCGTGCTCCGGCTGCTCGTCGCGAGGCTCACTGGCTCCACCGCGGCCGCCGGCCGCTTCCTGGCCTGGTGCCGGGCAGGTCGGCTACCGGAGCCGCCGATGTACGACCTGCTGGTCTCGGCGATGCTGGATCACCGGCAGCGGGCCGTCACCGCGCCTCAAGCCCTGACCGACGACCAGCTACGCGCGATCACGGTGCCCACGCTGGTGCTCCTCGGAGAACGCAGCCCGGTCCACGACGTACGCCGTGCGGCGGAACGCGCGCGGCGACTGCTCCCCGGCAACCGCACGGAGATCGTGCCGGAGGCCGGTCACGGGTTGCCGGCCGACTCGCCCGAAACGGTAGGGCGGCTGATCCGGTCGTTCCTCGGCGACACGTCCCTGACCGCGTGACGGCGCAAGCCCTCTCGCGAAACTGGCGGCTGCCTCGCGAGCGGTGGTCCCGTCCCGGCGCGCGGGGGAGGTCCGACGGGACGGGCGCAGTAAGTGATGAAATATGAGGCTATGGACTCAGTCGTGCCCCACACGCGTCTTGACCTTGACCGGATCCGCGCGGCCCGCCAGGTGATCCACCCGCAATTCCTGGACACGCCGCTGTACGAGTGCGACGCGCTGGGACACCGGCTTGGCTGCACGATGAGCGTCAAGCTGGAAACGGCGAACCCGGTCCGCAGCTTCAAGGGGCGGGGCACCGAACTCGTCGCGAGCCGGCTGATCGCCCAGGGCCGGGCGGCCGTGGTGTGCGCCAGCGCCGGCAACCTGGGCCAGGCGCTCGGTTGGTCGGGCCGCCGCCGCGGCCTCGACGTGACGGTGGTGGCGTCACGCTGGGCGCCCGCTGCCAAGCTTGATCGGATCCGCGCCCTGGGTGCCGAGCTGGAGTTGGTGGAAGGCGACTTCGAAACGGCCCGCGAGCGGGCGGCGAGCATCGCGCAACGGCGCGGCGTGCGATTGGTCGAGGACAGCCTGGACATCGAGACCTGCGAGGGCGCGGCGACCATCGGCCTGGAACTGGCGAGCGGGGCGCCCTCGTTCGACGCCGTCCTGATCGCCTTGGGCGGCGGCGCGATGGCCACCGGCGTGGGCCACGTCCTGAAGACCCTGCTGCCGGCGGTTGAGGTGATCTGCGTGCAGCCCCTGGGCGCACCCGCGATGACCCGCTCGTGGCACGAGCGCCGGGTCGTCACCACCGAGTCGACCGACACCATCGCCGACGGCGTCGCCGGCCGGTACCCCATCCCCGTGGTCCTGGACGACCTCCTCGAGGTGGCCGACGACGCCGTCCTCGTCCAGGAGGCGTCGATCATCGCGGGCATGCGGATGTTCCTGGAGCACGCGGGGCTCGTCGTCGAGCCCTCGGCGGCCCTCGGTGTCGCCGCCGTTCTGGAAGACCGTGACCGGTTCGCCGGACGCCACGTGGTCACCATCGTCTGCGGCGGCAACGTCGACCTGGACGCCTACCACCGCTGGGTCCGCACGTAAAACCCCGCGAACCGCCTCACACATGAGCCGTCACCCGCAGGCACCGGCGTTGGAACAACAACGCCTCACCACGCTCACCAGCCGAAGCCCTGGGGCTCGTGGGGTTTACCTAGCCGTCCAGGCCCGCGGGCGACGGTGGTACCTCGACGACGAAGCACAGGAAGCTGAGTTTGCTCGAAAAGTCCTGGAAGTCGGAGTCGTCGGAGAACAGCTCACGGGCGGCCGGGTCGGTCTTCGGCTCGCCGATGACGGCAAGGCGGAAACCCGCGGCGGCGAAGGCATCGGTCATCGCGTGCAACGGCCGGCGCCAGAAGGTCATCGGGAAGGACCGCCCGTTGAACGTCCATGCGCCGGCGTAGCTGGTGGTCGCGCGATAGCTGGGCCGTGGATCCTGGAACAGATAGTCCACGAACGGGTGATGCACCGACGCGATCAGCCGGCCGCCGGGCCTGAGCACGCGCCGCATCTCGGCCAGCGTCGGCCCCCAGTCCTCCAGATAGTGGAGCACCAGCGACGCGACCACGTCGTCGAACGCGCCGTCGGCGAACGGCAGCGGATCACGCAGGTCGGCCACGTGCAGGTCCGCGTCGTCACCGAGCCGCCGCCTGGCCACCGCCAGCATCCCGGCGCTGGAGTCGATGCCGGTGACGACGGCGCCGCGCTCGCACAGCGCAGCGGACAGGGGGCCTGAGCCGCAGCCGGCGTCCAGGATCCGGCGGCCGGTCACGTCTCCGGCAAGAGCCATGATCGCGGGCCGCGCGACATACGCGTTAATGAGGCTGTTCTCGGTTTCCGCCGAGTACGCCTCGGCGAAGCTGTCGTAGTCATTCGCCTGGGCCGACGGATCTACTGGCTGGGTTGTGGTCGAAACCCAGTCAGGTGTCCATGGTTCGGGACTCTCGGGGACGTTGGTCACGCGGTCCATCGTCACAGCCTAGCGATCTTTGGTCGCGTTACTGGACGTTTGGTTTTCCTGTTTCCCGAAACCCGGACGCAGCGGTGCTCCACCGCCAGGAAGCCACCCACACGGCACAGTCAGGCTCTATGTCCGCAATCAGATGGCGCACTGACCGCGTAAACGTCGCTGTCACAACATGGGCCTGGATGACCGTCTCGTCGAGGGGCGCCCGCCCCGTACGGGCATGACTCACCGAGAGGTCCGCGAACCCGATCGACGCGCCGCAGAGCAGGATGAGATCGTCCGGCGGTGACACGATCTTCGCGACGGTCCTGCGCTACACCGACCACGCATCTGTGGGCAACTGCGCTGCCCTTCCGCGCGGAGCGGCAGCATCCCGGTCTGCAGTTACATGCCGACGTCGGACCACTGCGGCAGGCCCAGGCCGCGGTCGACGGAGCAGAACAGGGCGGCCGGCGCGCCGCAACGGTCCCGGTTCGCGGAAGCGGCCCGCCTGCGCGCTTCTTGAGCTCGGCACCAGCGGCTCGCAGGTCAGCACGTACGCGTGCCACGGCTGGAGGTTGGATCCGGAGGGCGCCCAGGCCGCGGCGGCCAGGACACGCTCCAGCACCGTGGCAGGGCCGCCGAAGTGGGCCGCGCCCAGGCCGAGCGCCTCGCCGGGGAGCGCTGAGGGGACGGCGGCGCCACCGCCGTGGAAATCTCCTGAACCCGCCTTGACGTCCACCGGCGTAGCGTCGGCTCATGGAGGGGAGAGCGGCCTTGAGCGGGGTTCTGGACACCAGCGGACACACAGAGCCGGGAGGCGCAGCATGGGCCACAACGTCGCGCAGAAACTGATCGCAGCACACCTCGTCGCCGGCGACATGACCGCGGGGGAGGAGATCGCCCTGCGGATCGACCAGACCCTCACCCAGGACGCGACGGGAACGCTGGTGATGCTCGAACTGGAAGCGCTCGACCTGGACCGGGCCCGCACGGAGGTGTCGGTGCAGTACGTCGACCACAACCTGCTGCAGACCGACAACAAGAACGCGGAGGACCACGCCTTCCTGCGCTCGGCCTGCCATCGGTTCGGGCTGTGGTACTCCAAGCCCGGCAACGGTGTCTCCCACCCGACCCACATGCAGCGTTTCGGTGTCCCCGGCAAGACGCTGGTCGGTTCTGACAGCCACACTCCGGCGGCGGGTTCGCTGGGGATGCTGGCCATCGGCGTGGGCGGTATCGAGGTGGCGATGGCGATCGCCGGCGAACCGATGTACCTGCGTATGCCCGAGATCTGGGGTGTACGGCTGACCGGCGACCTGCCCCCATGGGTGAGCGCCAAGGACGTCATCCTGGAGATGCTCCGCCGGCACGGCGTCAAAGGCGGCGTCAACCGGATCCTCGAATACCACGGCCCAGGGCTGGCGCACCTGTCCGCGATGGACCGGCATGTGATCGCGAACATGGGCGCCGAACTCGGCGCGACCACCACGGTGTTCCCGTCCGACGACCGGGTCCGGGAGTTCATGCGGGCGGAGCGGCGCGAGCACGACTTCGTCGAGCTCCTCGCTGATGCCGACGCCGCCTACGACGTCACCGAAGAGATCGATCTGTCGGCCCTCGAACCGCTGATCGCGCTGCCCGGCTCGCCGGGGAACGTGGTCGCGGTGCGCGAGGTGGCCGGTCGGCCGGTGGACCAGGTGGTGGTCGGTTCGTCGGCCAACCCGGGACTACGCGACTTCGCCATCGTCGCCGCCATCGTCTCCGGACGGCAGGCGCATCCAAGGGTGTCGCTGGACATCAACCCGAGCTCACGGCAGATCCTGCAGGACCTCACGAAGATGGGTGACACGTTCACGCTGGTCTCGGCGGGTGCGCGGCTGCACCAGTCCGGCTGCATGGGCTGCATCGGCATGGGCCAGGCGCCGGCCGGCGGGGGCAACAGCCTGCGCACCGTCCCGCGCAACTTTCCCGGGCGGTCGGGGACCCTCGATGACGCGGTCTTCCTCTGCTCTCCCGAGACCGCCGCAGCGGCCGCTCTCACCGGCCAGATCACCGACCCGCGCGACCTGCCGCACCTGCTCGGCATCGACTGTCCGCACGTGGAGCTACCGGCCGAGTCCAGCGTGAACACCGCCATGCTCGAACCGCCGCCGGCGGCGCACGCCGATCGGGCCGCGCTGGTCAAGGGGGCGAACATCTCCTCGCTGCCCGACTTCCCGCCACTGGCCGACCGCCTGGAGGCGCCGGTCGCGCTCAAGGTCGGCGATGACGTGTCCACCGATGAGATCCTTCCCGCCGGAGCCCGGGTGCTGCCCTACCGCAGCAACATCCCCAAGCTGGCCGAGTTCACGTTCGCGCAGATCGACGAGGGCTACGTCGGCCGGGCACGCGCCTGCCACGGCAGCGGGCACGTCGTGGTCGGCGGCGCCAACTACGGGCAGGGGTCCTCGCGCGAACACGCGGCCATCGCCCCCCGCCATCTCGGCCTGCGCGTCGTGCTGGCCGTGTCCTTCGCGCGCATTCACTGGCAGAACCTGGCCAACTTCGGCGTGCTCGCGCTCGAGTTCGCCGACCCCGGCGACTACCGGCGCGTCCGGCAGGGCGACGTTCTCGTGATGGACGGCCTGCGGCACGCGATCGGCTCCAGCGAGACCGGGATCACGGTGCGCAACACCACCCGGGACCAGCTGTACTCCACCCGGCACCGGCTGTCTGCCCGCCAGATCGAGATGCTGCTGGCAGGCGGGCTGATTCCCTGGCTCCGCGGGAGGTGAACTCGGCCGCCCGCCTCACACGACACCAGGGAGAACCTCCTGCCACCAGCCGCCGGGTGACGCCACCTGCGGGCGGCCACACCGATCGCGCCGAACCGTCGATCGCCTTTCCTTCAGCGCACGGGCACCTGCGAGACGGCCGTCCCGCCGCCGGTGGCCTCCCACCCGGCCACGACCTTCGGGCCGGCGCCCAGGGCCCGGTCCAGCGTGACCGTCACCGTCGTCGTCCCCTTGCCGGGCACGGTGACGACGTGGCTGCCCGCCGTGCCCTGGCCGTCGCGGACGAACAGATGCGCCCTGCCCGCCGCGCCGGCCCGCAGCCGCACCTTCACCGCGCCCTCACCGCCCGCCTTCGCGGGCGTCGCGGAGACGGCCTTGGCGCTCTGCGACGGCTCGGCTGCGGCGCCGCCGGCCGGCGGCACGTGCACGCGGAGCGCCTGCTCCAGCGACTGCGGCGAGTCCAGGCTGGACAGGGCCGTGTCGGGGATCACCGGGTCGGCCGGGGTGGTCGGCCGGTCCGCCGGCGGCTGGTATCCAGGCAGCGTCGCGACACCCCACCGGTACGGGTCGCCCTGCACCCCGCCCCACGTCGACCAGCCGATCCGGGTCTGGCCGGTCTTGTCCTGGGTGTCGGAGTCGTACACCAGGATGTTGAGCCCGAGGTGCTCCGGATCGACGGCGGCGGGCAGCACCTCCATCGGGATGGACATCTCCACGGTGTACTCGCCGGTGTACTCCCCTTCGGGCGCCGACGAGGCCACCCGCATGCCCGGAGCGGTCTCCTCGCCCGGCCCCTGGTGGTTGTCGGCGTCCCGCAGGAAGCACGGCGGGCCCTCGGTGGTCACCGGCAGCACCGCGGCCTTGAACGTCGTGGAGGTGTTCTCGGACGCGCCACGCGGATCGAGCGTGACCTCGACGGAGTCGGTGCGCCAGTGCCGCTTGCAGTCGGAGGCGGGCAGCCGCGTGCCCAGCACGTCGTCCTTCACGTGGACCAGGAGGTAGAGCGTGTCGTCGCGCCAGGCGACCTTGGCCGTGCCCGAGCAGTCGGCCGCCGACGAGCAGGCGTCGCCCTCCCACCTGCGGGAGACGTCGAGGGCGGTGCCGGAGTACTCGCCGTCGCCCTCGGCGCCGTCGACGGCCGGCGCGGAAGCGGCCCGCGAGACGGTGACCGCGGGCACGAGTTCGAGCGCCGGCCTGCTCGTGCTGGAGCCGTCCTCGCCGGTCGCGGTGGTGCGTGTGCTGGTGGTGATCGTGTAGGCGTAGTCGCCGCCCTCGTTGGAGGTCTTCAATGACGGGTCGGAGTTGGTGACGGTGAACGGCACGGTCGTCGACTCGCCCGCCGCCAGGTCGTCGAAGGCGGCCTCGGCGCGATCGGCGGTGAAGCCGTCGGGGAGGTCCAGGCGCACGGTGCCCGACCGGGTGGCCTCGCTCAGGTTCGTGACCACGACGCCGACCTGCCGGGAGCCGCCCGACGGCAGCGTGAGAACCGGGGTGACCAGGCCGCGCAGCTGCGCCACGCCCACCTTGGCCACCCAGGCGGCGAACTGGGCGACCTGGGGGAGCGGCTGCTGCTCACCGCGTACGGAGGGGCTGAGCTCGACCTGGCGGTCGGTGTAGCCGCGGCCCCGCTCGGTGGTCAGCGTGGCCGCGAGGCGGACACGCTCTCCCGCGCCGCCCTCGGGAGGCGTCACCGTGAACGTCGCCTCGCCGGTGCGCCCGGGGCCGAGCCTGCCGAGGGCGCCGGCCCCGCTGACCCGCCAGCCGTCCGGCACGCGCAGCTCCACGGACGAGCGGCCCAGCGGCGTGCGCGGGGGAGCGGTCGCGGTGATCTCGACCGTGAACGCGGTCCCGGGGCGCACGTCGAACGTGCCGGCCCGCAGGGCGAACAGCGTGCCGAGCGGCACGGTGCCCTCCGCCCTGGTCAGGGCGCCGTCGAGGATGGCCGTGGGCGCCGCCGCCGCGTCCGTGCCCGGCTCGGGGAATGGCACCCGCGCGTCCACCTGGGTGAAGAAGTCGCACCCGAGCTGGGCGGGGTCGGCCGGCACGTCGGGGAAGCCGGCCCAGCCCTGGGAGGCGTACGTACGCTGGGCCTCGCGCTCGATGGCGGCCCACGTGGCGCCCCGCGCCGCGGAGGCGCGCCCGCTCCACACGCCGTAGACGTTCTGCGCCGGGTTGTCCGGCCGGAACGTCGAAGCGCAGTCAGGTCCGTTCCGGGAGGTGCCGCGCCCGCCGCCGGTCAGCAGCCGGCCTGGCGCGAAGGGACGCAACCCCTCGCGGCTGATCTGCTCGGGGAACGCCTTGGGGTCGGCCGCCGCGTAGAACGCCTCCACGGCCAGCCGCGCGGCCAGCTGGTGGTTGCCGTGGTTGCCGGGCGTGGGAGCCGGATCCATGGTCAGCAGGATCTCGGGCCTGGTGCTGCGGACGGTCCTGACGACCTTCTCCAGCGTGTCGCCGCCCCACACCTGGTCCGTGAGCGGGGCGCTCACGGTGTAGAAGAAGTCGACGTCGTCGAGGTTGAACACCTCGCGCACGCCCGCCTTGCCCACGGCCGTGCGCTCCTCCGCCTCGCGCAGCAGGCCGAGCGCCGGGCCCTCCTCGGGCCCGACCGCGTTGCCGCCGCCCTCGCCCCTGGTCACGGTGACGACGCCGGTGCGCACGCCGTGTTCCTCGTTCCACTGCCCGAGTGTCGACAGGCTGAAGGCCTCGTCGTCGGGGTGGGCACCGACGAACAACGCGTCGAGGTCCACGGGGGAGGGGGCGGCGGCGACGGCGGGCCCAGTGGACAGAACAGTGGGCAGAACGGCGGACAGGACGGCGAGCACGACGGCCGCCGCCACGGCCGGCCGACCCACGGCTGTTGGACGCATGGAACCTCCGGATGACTACTCGCGGACCGCCCCTTGGAGCAGCCCGCGGACGAAATGGCGCTGGAGGAACAGGTAGAAGATCACGACCGGCGTCGCCACGATCACCGAGCCGGCCGCGAGGAGGGTGAAGCCGGAGGTGTACTGGCCCTGGAAGAAGGCCAGACCCAGCGGCGCGGTCCGCAACGACTCGCTGGTCACCATGATCAGCGGGATGAGGAACTCGTTCCAGGTCCACATGAAGACCAGGAGGGTCAGGGTGACGACGGCGGGACGGGCCGGCGGCAGCAGCACCCGCCACAGGATGCGCCAGCTCGACGCGCCGTCGATGCGCGCCGCCTCGACGATCGCCCGGTTGGACGCCCGGAAGTACGCCCGCATCCAGAACGTGCCGAACGCCACCGACAGCGCGACCTGCGGCAGCGTCACCGACCAGAACGTGTCGATCAGGCCGAGCGTGCGCAGGTCGAAGTAGAGCGGGACCGCGATGGCCTCGCTCGGCATCATGATCCCGACGAGGAACAGGTAGAACAGCGCCGACTGGCCGCGAAAGCGCATGGTGCCGAACGCGTACCCGCTCATGATCGACAGAACCACGCTCACGACCACGACGAACCCCGACACCAGCAGGCTGCTGCGCAGGTAGGTGCCGAAGTGCCCGATCTCCCAGGCCGCGGCGAAGTTGCCGAGCCCGGCCGTGCCACCGCTGTCGGCGGGGCCGAGCGCGGCTGACAGGATCGTCACGATGGGGAAGAGCGCGAACGCGGCGAACGCCGACAGGATGACGTAGTTGGCCACCCGCTCCCGGCGCGAGATCACGTGGTGCTCCTGTCCGCGAATTTGTTGATGCCGAACGAGATGGCGAAGATCACGACGGTGAGCGTCACGCCGATGGCCGCCGCGGAGCCGACCTGGCTGAGCCCGAAGGCCCGGTGGTAGACCTCGTACGACGGCACGGCCGTGGAGTCGCCGGGCCCGCCGCGCGTGGTGACGTACACCAGGTCGAACGTGCGCAGCGCGGCGATCACGGTCAGCGTCAGCGCCACCGCGATCTCCCCGCGCACCGACGGCAGCGTGACGGCGAAGAACTCCTTGACGGCCCCGGCGCCGTCGAGCCGCGCCGCCTCGTACAGCTCGCCGGGGATGCGGCTCATCCCGGCCAGCAGCAGCACGGTCACCAGCCCTGTCTCGAACCACGTTCCGACCACCCCGACCGCGGGCAGTGCGAACGTGTGGTCGCCCAGCCAGCCCCGCGTCAGCGAGTCGAGCCCGAGCGCGCCGAGCAGGCCGTTGAGCGTGCCGTCGGGGGCGTAGATGCGCCGCCAGGCGACGGCCACGACGACCATGGCGATCACCTGCGGCAGGAACACCACGGTGCGGAAGAACCCGAGCCCGCGGACCTTGGCGTGGTGGAGTATCGCCGCCAGCGCCAGCCCGATGGCCAGCGGCACGACCGCGTAGAACACGATGAGCACCAGGGCGTGCCCGAAGGCGGCCCGCAGCCCCTCGTCGGCGACGATCGCCACGTAGTTGTCCAGGCCGGCCCAGCGGCCGAGCGACAGCCCGTCCCAGTCGAAGAACGACAGGTGGACCGCGCGGCCGATCGGGTAGAGCAGGAACGTCGCGTAGATCACGAACGCCGGGAGCAGGTAGAGATAGGCGACGCGGCGCGGCTCCCCCGGAGACCGGGCCGCGTCCGTCCGCTGGGTCACCCGTTGCTCTCAGCGAAGGTCTTGTAGTCCTTCTCCAGCGTGGCCAGGAACTCCTGAGGGCTCGCCTTCCCGGCCAGCAGGTCCTGCAGCGCCGCACCCAGCGTGTCGGCGAACGTCGGGGTGGCGTAGTCGAGGTAGGGGACCAGCCCGTTCTCCGCGGTCACCGTGCCGAACGCGGTGAAGACGTCCTGCTGCGGGCCCTCGGGCACCTTCTGCGCGGCCGTGTCGGCGACGGGCAGGTTGCCGGTGTCGGTGAGCACCTTCATCGCGTCGGCGCTGGTGATGAAGTCGATGTACGCCGCCGCCGCGTCAGGATGCGGGCTCTTGGCCGTGATGGCGAACGGCAGGCCGGTGCCTCCGGTCGCGAGGGGCGCGGCGCCGGCCGTGGCGCCCGGCGGCAGGATGAAGCCGACGTCGTCGCCCAGCTTCTTCTGCAGGTCGGCGAGGAGCCACGTGCCGGCGATCATGAAGACGCCCTCGCCCTTGCCGAACGCCTGCCACGCCGGGTCGTAGCCCTGCCCGTTGAAGCCCTTGGAGAAGTAGCCCTTTCCGACCCAGTCGACGAGCTGCTGGGCGGCCCTGGTGTTCTCGGGGGTGTTCCACGAGGCGCCCTTGCGGCCGAAGGCCAGCGTGCGGATCTGGTCGGCGGGCACCTCGCGGCTCTGCACGGTGCCGAACACGTGCACGGCGGGCCACTTGTCGAGGTTGCCCAGCTGCATCGGCACCTCGCCGGCGGCCTTGGCCTCGCCCAGCGCCGCCTGGAACTCCTCCCAGGTCTTCGGCGGCTCCAGGCCCAGCTCGGTGAGCTTGGCGGCGTTGTAGAAGATGCCGACGACCTCACCGACCTGCGGCAGGCCGTACAGGTTGCCCTCGCCGAACAGCTTGCCGTCGGCGCTGTAGCGCGAGTAGCGCAGCACCGACTCCGGATAGCGCTCCTTCCACCCGTACGCCTCGGCGTAGGCGTCCAGCGGCAGCAGCTGGCCGGCCTTGACGAACGCGCCCATCGAGGGCCGGCCGTTGTTGGCCTCCACGACGTCGGGCGGCTCGTTGCCGCTGAGCGCCAGGCGCAGGGTGGTGTTGAGGTCGTCGAAGGAGCGGGACACCCGGTTGAGCTTGATGTTGGGGTATTTCGCCTCGAACGCGGCGTTGAGCTGTTTCATCTGGGCCGCCTGCCCGCCGCGTACCTCCTGGTCCCAGACCGTGAGAGTGACGTCGCCGAGGGTCGCGGCGTCGGTGCGGACCGCCGACGCGCTCGGCTGCGAGGGGGTGGCCGCCGGCGGGGCCGAGGAGCCGGGCGCGCACGCCGTGAGGGCCAGGGCCGCCGCCGCGAGCGCGGCGAGCGTCCTGGAAACCGGCGATCTCGTGCTCCGGCCTTCTCGCGTCGGGGCGATCATGGTGTTACTCCTTCTGCGCAGGCACGCGAGACGTGGCCGGGCCCTCGTCGCCGGGGCCGTCGGACGCCTCATGGGGGGTCTTGTGCGGCTGCGTACCCGTCGTTCCGGGCGGCATGCCCACGTCGGCGTAGCGGGCGATGGTGGCCGCCGCGCGGCGGACCGCGCCCACCGGGACGGTGGGCACCAGCCGGTCGAGGAAGGCGTAGCGGCGGGCCAGCGAGCTGCCGTAGGCGCCGCTGCGGTCGGCCGCCGCGCGCACCTCGTGCCACCAGTCGGCGATGTCGCCCCAGCCGGGGGCGGCCAGCGAGCCGCCGAACTGCTGCACCGCGAGCCCCGCGCAGACCTGCGCGAAGGCCAGCCGGTCGGCGAGCGGCCAGCGGCACAGCGTGCCGAGCACGAGCCCGGCGCCGAAGACGTCGCCCGCGCCGGTGGGATCGAGCGCCGTCACCCGTGGTGCGGGGACGAACGCCTCCTCGCCCGTCGTGGAGTCGATGGCCATGGCGCCGTTGGCCCCGTCGGTCACCACCGCGAGGGGGACCTTGTCGGCGATCACGTAGAGCGCGTCGCGCGGGGTGTCGGCGCCGGTGTAGGCCATCGCCTCGATCGCGTTGGGCATGAACGCGTGGCAGAAGGACAGCTGATCGAGCATCGACGTCGGCCAGGAGCCCGACGGGTCCCAGCCGACGTCCGCGAAGATGAGGGCGCCGTTCTGGTGGGCCGGCTCGGCCCAGTTGCTCGAGCTGCCGGGCGAGCCGAGCGGCTCGTCGGGGGAGAGCGTCACGATCACCGCCCGGGACCGGGGCGGGGAGCCGATCATCTCGGCGCTCGCCATGGGGGCGGGGTGGCCGTGCGTCACCATGCTGCGGTCGCGGTCGACCGCCATGGAGACCGTCACCGGGGAGTGCCAGTGCTCGAAGCGCCGCGACCTGGACAGGTCGACCGCCTCCTGCTCCTCGAGCGTGCGCCAGCAGAAGTCGCCGTAGTCGTCGTCGCCGAACGCGGCGGCCAGCGAGGTGCGCAGGCCCAGCCGGCTGGTCGCGATGGCCAGGTTGGCGATGCCGCCGGGGCACGAGCCCATCCCCTCGGCCCAGATCTCGGTGCCCGCGGCGGGCATGGCGGGCAGGCCGGTGAAGACGATGTCGAGGAAGACGGTGCCCGCCAGGAACACGTCGAACTGCGGACCCTCCGGGGTGCGCTCATCGGCGAGAGGGTCGTACGCCTGGGCAGACACGGGGATGGGGCCTCCTCGACACTCCGATTGTGCGCAATCTTGCATGTTTGCTCGCGTACTTCAAGTGCTTTGCCAGGTCTACTTGCTCAGTGTTGCTTACTCTTGCGCGAATTTGACTGATAGACTCGCGGCGTGCTTCAGCGCCTCAGGCATGCCGAGATCATGCGAAGGGTCCGGCTCTCCGGCGCGACCAGCGTCCGCGATCTCGCCAGCCAGCTCGGCGTGAGCCCGTCCACCATCCGCAGGGACCTCGAGGTGCTCGACCGCGACGGCACGCTCAGGCGGGTCCGCGGTGGCGCCCTTGCCGACGCCGACGACGACCGGCCCTTCTCCGAGGTGGCCGCGGTCGACGAGCAGGACAAGGAGGCCGTGGCCGCCCGGGCCGCGCAGCTCGTCGCCGACGGCGAGGTGCTGCTGCTCGACATCGGCACCACGACGATGCGGCTGGCCCGGCGGCTGCGCGGCCGGCGGGTCACGGTGGTCACCTCCAGCCTGGCCGTGCTCGACGCGCTCCGCTCCGATTCCGCGGTCGAGCTGCTGCTGCTCGGCGGCATGGTGCGCAGGACATACCACTCGCTGGTCGGGGTGCTCACCGAGGCGGCGCTGAGCCAGGTCGTCGCCGACCGGGTGTTCCTGGGGGCCAGCGGCGTGCGTCCCGACGGGCAGCTCGTCGACACCACGCTGGCCGAGGTCCCGCTGAAGCGCGCCATGATCGCGGCGGCCGAGCAGGTGGTGCTGCTCGTCGACCGGCACAAGTTCCCCGGCACCGGCGCCCTGCGGGTGTGCGGGCCCGAGGACATCGACGTGATCGTCACGAACGAGGGCGCCGACGAGCCGACGCTGCGCGCCTGCGCCGCCGCGGGAGCCCAGGTGCTTCTCACATGAAGGGGTGCGGATGAGACTGGCCGTCCTCGGCGGCGGAGGCTTCAGGGTCCCGCTCGTCTATGGCGCGCTCCTGCGCGACGCCGCCAAGCCGCGCGTGGAGGAGGTGGTGCTCCACGACGTGTCCGCCGAGCGGCTTGAGGCCGTCCTGCACGTGCTGCGCTCCCAGGCCGCCGGACACGACGACCCGCCCGAGGTGCGCGTCACCACCGACCTGGACACCGCGCTGCGCGACGCGGACTTCGTCTTCTCCGCCATCCGTGTCGGCGGGCTGGCGGGCCGCGTCGCCGACGAACGGGTCGCGCTGGACCTGGGCCTGCTCGGCCAGGAGACGACCGGCCCAGGCGGCATCGCCTTCGGCCTGCGCACCGTCCCGGTCGCGGTGCGGGTGGCCGAACGGGTGGCCGCCCTCGCCCCCCAGGCCTGGGTCATCAACTTCACCAACCCCGCCGGCATGATCACCGAGGCCATGCGCCAGGTGCTCGGCGACCGCGTGATCGGCATCTGCGACTCGCCGATCGGGCTGGTGCGCCGGGCCGCCGCCGCGCTCGGGCTCGCCCCGGCACGCGTGTCGCCCCGATATGTGGGGCTCAACCACCTCGGCTGGCTGTGCGGCCTGACCCACCAGGGCGAGGACGTCCTGCCCCGCCTGCTCGCCGACGACGCGGCGCTGCGGCAGGTGGAGGAGGCCCGCGTCTTCGGCGCCGACTGGGTGCGCACGCTGGGCGCGATCCCCAACGAATATCTCTACTACTACTACTTCACCCGCGAGTCGGTCGCCGCGATCTCCGGCCGCACCCGCGGCGAGACCCTGCTGGGGCAGCAGGACGACTTCTACGCGGCCGTGCGGGCCCGGCCGGGCGACGCGCTGGCCGTGTGGGAGAGGGCGCGCAGGGAGCGCGACGAGTCGTACATGGCCGAGGCCCGCGACGTGGCCGCGGCCGGGGAGCGTGACGACGCCGACCTGGAGGCGGGCGGCTATGAAGGCATCGCGCTCGCCCTCATGGCCGCCATCGCGCGCGGGGAGCCGTCCACCATGATCCTCAACGTGCGCAACAGCGGCGCGGTGCCCGGGCTGCCCGCCGAGGCGGTCGTGGAGATCCCGTGCACGGTGGGCGGCGGGGGAGCGCGGCCGCTGGCCGCCGGCCCGCTCCCCGGCCGTTTCCTCGGCCTGGTCCAGCAGGTGAAGGCGGTGGAGCAGACGGTCATCGAGGCGGCGCTGTCGGGGTCGCCGCGGCTGGCGGCGGCGGCGTTCGCGCTGCATCCGCTGGTCGACTCGGAGGCGGTGGCCCGCGAACTGCTCGACGGCTACCGGGCCCGCATCCCCGAGCTGGACGCGGTCTTCTCCCGCCCCTGATCCGTGCGTGCCCGCGATGCGGGCCGGCCGTTCGGGACGCCGCCGACGCCACCGTCCGTCTGGGCAGGATGCGGACGCCGCACCCCGGCCCGGCGACATGTCAGGCGATCGGATGGGGCGGGCTGATCTCCTGACGATGGACGATCACGTCGAACCAGCCGGCCGGCGAGCTTCCGCTCATGTAATGGCCCTCGGGCTCGGCCGGGTCGTACGCGGCCACGCAGCGCATCTTGGCCGGCGTCCGCAACCATGCGCGCACCGCGTCGGGCGCCCGCGACGCCTGGAGGTCGACGGCGTACTGGGCGTGCCGCACCGCGCCGAACGGCGCGTCGGCCCAGTCGCGCGGCGGCGCGGGCACCCGGGCCGGCCTTCCGTCGGCGCCTGCGAGGGTGCCCCGGGTGAAGGTGAACCCGATGGAGCGGTACTTCCTGCCGTACCAGCGCCGCAGGAGTGACCCGGCGCCGTCAAAGCGCAGGGGCGGCCCGCCGGGCGCGTGCACGGTCACGCCGGCCGCCTTGGCGGTGTGCGGCGAGGCCGCCCAGTAGGCGATCCTGTCGCCGGTACGGTCGCGCCACCAGCGCAGGTTCTCGGCCGCCCGCGCGTCGCGGTACTGGTAGACGTTCTTCTGGTCGAAGTACTCGTAGAAGGAGACGATCTGACGGGCGTGCTGCAGGGCCAGCTCGTACGCGCGGTCGCCGTCGTCGTGGGGCACCTTCCTGACCAGCTCGTACGCCTGGCGCGCGTGCCGGATGTAGGGCTTCTTGTCCTTCACCCCGTAGTACCACTGGACGTAGGCGCCCATGTCGGCCGTGTCTGGCCGGATCTTCCTCATGTGGCGCGCCAGCTCGGCCTTCCGGCCGGGGGCGGTCTCGGCGACGTACCGGGTGACGGCGTCGTAGGCCCGGGGCCCGGTGGCGAAGCACTCAACGCCGACGAACCGCACCTGCTCGTCGTGGGTGGCGTTGTACGCGCGCAGCCAGCCCAGCACGTCGGCCACCTCCCGTGTCCGCCACGTGCGGGCCATCTTCCGCACCAGCGTGTTCACGTCGCCCTTGCCGGTGCGCAGGTAGTCGTCGACCTCCAGGCCCACCGTCCAGTCCTCCTCCCAGGCGATGGAGCGGAAACCCAGCTCCTCGACCAGGTAGCGCAGCGTACGGTGCTTGAGCCTGGTCTCCTCGGCCGCCCCGTGGGTCGACTCGCCCAGCCCGACGACGGACGCATCGCCCAGCATGGGACGGAGCGCGGCCAGGTCGGTC
This sequence comes from Nonomuraea diastatica, assembly GCF_004349015.1. Taxonomy (NCBI): domain Bacteria; kingdom Bacillati; phylum Actinomycetota; class Actinomycetes; order Streptosporangiales; family Streptosporangiaceae; genus Nonomuraea; species Nonomuraea diastatica. The sequence continues at coordinate 8,982 of NZ_SMKP01000011.1, read as the reverse complement.
AGCGGGGCCGCGGGGTCGATGCCGGCGAGGGGCGCGGCGTGCCGCCGGAGCCAGCCGGTCACGGCCGAGCCGTGCACAGCGGCGTGCGCTGCGCTGGATACGGCGGCGTGTGCTGGGACGTGCGCTCCGGCGTGTGCCGCGGCGCGCGTTGCGGGGGCCGCGACCACGGTGATCACGGTCGTTCCCGTCGCCACCAGTGTGAACGTCTTCCACGGCCATCGCGGGTGTGTGTGAGGGTGTCGCATGCGTGTCTCCTCCCTGGGCCCCGCCGCCGCCCGGCCGCGAGGTGTCGTTCGTGCCACGCGTCAACCCTGCTGGCGAAAGGCCCCTTTCCGCGTCGGCCGTGGAGAGGCGTGCGTGTTACGTCGCCGGGTGTAGGGGGGCCGCCGCGATCGGGGTGTTTCCGCGTGTCCCGCGTACACGCTCGTAGTCCGAGAGGCGGAGTCCGTCAGGCCGGTTTGACGGCGTAGTCGCTCAGCCCTCGCTCCAGGACGGCGAAGGCGCGGGCGCTCGTCTCCTCCACGTCGGCGCGGAGCGTCCGCGGGGTGTCATCGGCGGTGATCCGGCGACGGACGCGGGCGACCAGCGTGCGGTGCACGCCGACGAGCGCGTGCGCCGCCGCGGCGGCGGCCGGGTCGCCGGGAGGGGCGCCTGCCTCGGTGGCCAGCAGCTCCGCCAGGGCCGCGGTGCATCGGGCGAAGGACTGCTCTTCGCGTGCCTGCAGGGTGGGGCTGGCCGAGATGACGCGGTTGACCGTGCGCAACCGGTCGAGCGCCTCCTGGTCGCCGTCCTCGATCTGGGCGAGCAGGCCGCCGTTCGCGTCGAGGAGGAAGCGGCGGCAGGCGGACAGCGCCGGCTCCCCGGCAGGGCGCTCGGCGACGGCCGTGACCAGCCGCCCGCCGAAATCGTCGAGGCCGGAGTAGAACAGATCCTCCTTGGCCGGAAAGTACTTGAAGACGGTCGCCTCGGAAACCTGCGCCTCCCGCGCGATCTCGGTGACCCGTACCTGGTCGAAGCCGCGGTCGGCGAACAGCCGCCAGGCCGTCTCCATGAGCAGCCGCCGCGTCTGCTCCTTCTTGAGCTCCCGAAGCCCCATCGCACCTCGTTTCGTCATGCGGTAGCGTAGCAAAAAACGCAGAGCTGCTCTATATTCAAGGTTACCCTACGAATTATGGAGGTGGCGATGAGCGCCGCACAGGACGTGCTCGATTTGGTGAACCGGTGGGCCGCGGCGGAGGAGGCGAACGATCCCGCCCTCCTCGCCTCGCTGCTCGCCGACGACTTCGTGGGCGTGGGCCCGCTCGGGTTCGTGCTGACCCGCGAGCAGTGGCTGGCCCGCTTCGGTAACGGCCTGGTCAACAGCGCGTTCAAGGTAGAGGATCCGCAGGTGCACGAGCACGGCGCCGCGGCGGTCGTCGTCGGCGTGGACGCGCAGGAGACCAGCTTCGGGGAATGGGACAACTCCGGTCGGTTCCGGCTCACGCTCGCCGCCGTCCGTCCGGCCGATCGCTGGCTCGTCGCCAGCGTCCACCTCGGGCCGCTGCAGGCCCCCGCCGGCCCGCCGCCGGCCGCGGAATGAGGGTGCGATCATGCGGCTCAGCTTCAGCGTGACCAACTACTCCTGGCCGGGCGGCCCGGCGGCCCTGCGCGGGGAGCTGCCGCGCCTGGCGCGCGCCGCCGACGACGGCGGCTTCGACACCCTGTGGGTGCCCGACCATCTCCTCCAGGCCGACCCGCACGCGGCTCCGCACGAGAGCGAGATGTACGAGGCGTACACGACGCTCGGGTTCGTCGCCGCGCTGACCGAGCGCGTACGCGTCGGCGCCATGGTGAGCGCCGTGACCTTCCGCCCACCGGCCCTGCTGGTCAAGGCCGTCACCACGCTCGACGTCCTCACCGGCGGCCGGGCCTGGCTCGGTGTGGGCGCCGGCTACCACGAGGCCGAGGCGGCGGCCCTCGACCTGCCGCTGCCGCCGGTGAAGGAGCGCTTCGAACGCCTGGAGGAGACCCTGCGCATCGCCGCCCGCATGTGGGCCGGCGACGAGTCCCCTTACGAAGGGAGCCACTACCGGCTGGAGCACCCGGTCGCGAGCCCGCGCCCGGTACGCCGCCCGCCGATCCTGATCGGCGGCACCGGGGAGCGCAGGACCCTGCGGCTCGTGGCCGAGTACGGCGACGCGTGCAACGTCTTCGACATTCCCGACGGCGGAGGACTGGTCAGGCGGAAGCTGGACGTCCTGGCCCGGCACTGCGCGGACGTCGGCAGGCCGTACGAGGAGATCGAGAAGACGATGGGCACCCGTTTCGAGGACGGGGAGTCCGCGGACGCCTTCGTCAGGCGGTGCGCCGCGGCGGCCGAGCTCGGGATCGACCACATGATCGTCGTGACGACCGGCCCGTGGAGCGCCGCCAAGCTGGCCGTGCTCGCCGCCGCCATTCCGGCACTGCACGACCTCAATTCCTCCTGAACGTCCTGAACGTCCCTATCACTCCCTTGCGTGCGCCATAATAGGGAGTGTTATGGAGCATTACACCGTGGAGCAGGTGGCGGCCCAGCTGGGGCTGCACGTCAAGACCGTGCGTACCTACGTGCGTGACGGACGGCTGCCCGCCGTGCGGATCGGCAAGCAGTACCGCATCGCCAAGGAGGACCTGGCGGCGTTCACCGGCCGGCCGGTCGCCACGCCCGCTCCCGCGCGCCGCGCCGAGGTGTCGAGCATCGTGCAGATCGACGGCATCGCCAGGGGCGACATGGATCGTGTCAGCACGATGGTCCTGGGGGCCCTGGCGGGTGAGCCGCGCGGGCTGCGCGTGGAGTTCGTCCACGACGAGGAGCGCTCCCACCTGAAGATCATCGTGCTGGGCGGGCTCGAGGAGACCGCCCAGGTCCTGCGGATGGTCGACGCCCTGGTGCGGGACTGACCTCCCCGGCCGCCGCCGACCCGGATCACCAACGTTGTGGAGACTGCCATGCCCGACCCCTACGTCTGCGACCCGCACGGCGAACCCCTCCGCGAGGCGCGCGACGCGCTCGACCTGATCGGCGAGGCCTGGGGGCGGCAGGCCACCTGGGTGGCCGTCCCCGTGGAGCGCCTGCACGACGACTTCTTCGTCCTGCGCAGCGGCGTCGCCGGAGAGTTCGCGCAGAAGTTCGTCAACTACCGGATCGGCCTGGCGGTGGTCGGCGACGTCTCCCGTCACGCCCCTCCCGGCTCCGCGCTGGAGGCGTGGGTGACCGAGTCGAACCGGGGCGAGCACATCTGGTTCGTACGCGACCTCGACGAGCTGGCGGAACGGCGGTCGGGCCGCGATCACTCCGCCGACCCGCGCTGACCCGCGCCGAGACGCCGGGGCTCAGCCGGACTTCACGGCCGCCTCGATGCCGTCGAGGAGCACGGCCAGGCCGACGGCGAACGTCTCGCCGACCCGGCGTTGCAGGTAGGGCTCGTCCGTCGCGGGCTCGTCGTCCTCCGACTCCACCCACGTCACCATGGGGAACCGGGCGGCGAACCCGGGCGCCACCTCCTCCAGCAGCGACGAGCGGGCCTGCCACCACTCCTCGTCGGACACCCCGGTCGCCGACGGCGCCTGCCGCGACTCGGAGACCGTCCTCGCCGCACCTCGGACGAAGTCGGACAGCAGCGCCACGACCCCCCGCAGCCGGCGCGGTCGCAGGCCGGTCTCGCGCAGGGTCCGGACCAGGCCCTCCAGCATCGCGAACTCGTGGGGCCCCAGCACCGGCCGCGCCTGCGACACCTGCAGCACCCACGGATGCCGCAGGTAGAACGCCAGCACGTGCTCGGCCCACGACGTGACGGCCGCCCGCCACCCACCGCTCAGGTCGTGCTCGGTGGGCAACTCCGCGAGGGCCCGGTCGTACATCAGGTCGACCAGCTCGCCCTTGCTCGGCACGTAGGTGTAGAGGGCCATTCCGGTGCGGCCCAGCCGCTCGCCGACCCTGCGCATGGACAGCGCCGCCATGCCCTCGCTGTCGGCCACGGCGATGGCGGCATCGACGATCGCGTCGACGCTCAGCCCCGGCTTGGGGCCTGGCCGCACCTCGCCCGGCCCTCCCGTGCGCCACAGCAGTGCCATCGAGCGGCGCGCGTCACCCTGCCCGGCGAAGACGACCAACGCGGAACTCCCCACGCGGTAAAAACTCTTTACGTCATAAAGGCTATCAGCGGGCGCCTCTGCGGGCGGCCACCGCGGCGATCATCTCCCAGGCCGCCTCCGGGTGGAGCGTCTCGTCCGGGTCGCCGGAGAAGGGGTCGAGGACGACGGTCTCCGCGCCGAGCAGGCGCAGTTGCTCGAGGTCGTCGGTGATCTGCTCGATCGTGCCCTCGCCCGCGAGCCGGTCGGGGCCCGTGACGGGCGACGCGGTGATCCGCAGCAGAATCCTGGGCGCCAGGTCGGGCGCCGGCCGCCCCTGCGCGGCGGCGAGGTCTTTCAGCCGCGGCCATGTCTCCCGAAGGGAGGACAGGGTGTTCCTGAGCGGGTGCCAGGCCTCGCCGAACCGTGCCGCCCTGCGCAGCGCCGCGTCGCTGTTGCCGCCCACCCAGATCGGTATGCCGCCGGAGCGGTAGTCGTGCTCGCCGGCCCAGGCGGCGCGGATCGCCGCGAGATGCTCGTCGGTCAGCCGGCCGCGCCGCTCGTGCGCCACGCCGAGCGCCTCGAACTCCTGCCGCGCCCACCCGACCCCGACGCCCAGCACCAGCCGCCCGCCGCTGAGGTCGTTGAGGTTGGCCGCCATGCGGGCCACGAGCAGCGGATGCCGGTAGGGGACGATCAGCACGGTCGTGCCGAGGGCGATGCGGCTGGTGCACCCGGCGAGCCAGGCCAGGGTGGTGAAGGGCTCGTAGAAGGGCGCCGGATATTTCCGCGCCACGTCGGGGGTGATCACCACGTGGTCGGACACCATCAGCAGGTCGAACCCCAGCCCTTCGGCGGTCTGCGCCCACCGCCGCAGGATGCCGGGGTCGGTGCCGGGGCCGAAGTTGGGAACGTTCACGCCAAGTCGCACCGGGCCAGGCTACCGAATGCGGACGACCATGAGACGCGGCGGAGAAGCCGTGGTCCCGGCACCCGTGTGGCGGGGGCCGGGACCAGGCGGGTCGCGGGATGTCAGCGGGTGAGCCAGTCGAACACCCAGCTGCGACGGTTCCAGTGCGGGTTGCCGCGCCCGTGGTCGTGGCCAGGGGCGCAGACCTTGGCGTCGCGGGTGCCGGCGAACCTTCCGTGGTCCGTCACGTGGTGGTAGGTTGAGTCTTCGTTCACCGCGAGGTCACAGTGGCGCGGGTGCCGGCTGGAGTCGGCGGCGGCTGCGCCGGCCCCGAACACCACGGCCGCTGCGGCCAGTGCACCGCCGGTGGCGATGAGGGTACTTCTCATGATCTCCCCCTGTAATCACGAAGTGCCATCGGCTATCACTATACGTAGCGATCTTGTGAGGGCAGGAAGCGCCACGCCCTCTTTTGATCAACAGGGTGTCGCGGGCCCCGGTGCCGTCCTAGGGCTTGACCGCTCGCAGATAGCAGAGCAGTGGCCACAGGTCGCCTTCGGCCTGCACACGGAACCCGGCCGCCGGCACCAGGGCGGCCGGCGTCTCCCTGGGGTCGGGCTCCAGGGCGTGCCCGCTCACCAGGCCGGTCAGCCGGCGCGCGAGCGCCCGCCGCGGCGGGCGGAGCTCCGCGATCAGCAGCCTCCCGCCAGGACGCAGCACGCGGAACATCTCCCGGACGGCGGTCTCCCGCGCCCCGGCCGGGATGTGGTGCACGGCCAGGCTGGAGACCACCACGTCGAACGGCCCGCCGGGCAGGTCCAGCGCCTGCCCCTCACCCACCAGGTAGACGCAGTTCGCCGGGGCGCGGTGGCGGGCGTAGGCGATCATCCGCGGCGACGGGTCCACGCCGATGACCCGGCCTCCGGGTGCCACCAGCGGCGCCAGGCGGCGGGTGAGGAAGCCGGTGCCGCAGCCCACGTCCAGCACCCGGTCACCGGGTCCGGCGCCGGCCAGCGCGGCCAGCTGCGTGAACACCAGCCGCCTGCGCCCCGCGTAGCCGAGGCGGGAGAACAACTCGTAGGCGCGTGGATGGTCGATGGTGCCGGAATGCTCGTGGTGGTGGCGCAGGAGCTTTCCCTGGCCCATGCCGGTCACCTCCCTGCTCGGTCGGCACGTCATCAGCCTGCCCCGCCGGCGGTCAGGCAAGCAGAACCTCCGCCCCCACGGGCTGGTATCCCGCCGCGAGGAACGCCCGGACGGCGGCCGCGTTTCCCGGCGCGACCTGCGTCCACACCGGCTCGGGGACGAGGTGCCTGGCGCACGTGGCCAGCGTCCGTCCCGCTCCGCGGCCGCGGCGTCCCGGCTCGACCTCGACGGCGATCTCCCACCGTCCGGCCACTCCGCGTCCCACGGCGAGCAGGCCGCCCTGGCCGGTCCACACGCGTACGGCGTCGCGGAACCTGCGGGCCCGCGCCACCCGGGGGTGGTCGCTGCCGGTGACCTCGCTCAGTGGTACGGGCGGAGGGCCGCCGAGGGGCGGGGCCATGCCCAGCAGGTCGACGTTGCCGATCCGCCGGCCCGTTCTCCCCGCCATGGCCTGCAGGAACGGCGGGCAGAGCGGCGCGGACAGGTCGTCCGCCGGGAGCCGGTCACGGACCCAGCCCGGGTCGAGATCGGTGAAGACCACCGTGTGCGCGGTGAAGGCGATCACGCCGGCGTCGCGGGGTGACGGCTGGGGCACGATCGTCACGCCGCCGTCCGCCGCGGGCGGCCGGCCGTGCTGCACCTCCGCGAGCAGTTCCGTCAGCGATTCCATGATCTACATCGTAAAGGGGATGGCGGGGTCATGTCCGCAGGTCGCGTACGGCGGCCAGGTAGGCGTGGATGGCGTCGCGGTTGCGGGTGAGGCAGTCGATGCGCTGCTGGATGCGGGCCGCCTCGGCCTCCAGGAGGCCGGCGAGTTCGGGCGTGAGGCATTTCGGGTGCAGGTGGATCTTGCCGGGTCCGTCGAGGAACGGGAGGATGCGGCGGATGATCTCCGTCGTCAGCCCCGAGTCCAGCAGGCCGCGGATCTGCTGGACCCGGCGGACGGCCGAGGGCGGGTAGTCGCGATAGCCGTTGCCCGCGCGTTCCGGGTGGAGGAGGTCCTGCTCCTCGTAGTAGCGCAGCATGCGCGTGTGGACGCCGGTGCGCTGGGAGAGCTCCCCGATTCTCATGGCGGACCTCGGTTGGTGGGCGGGATGTTCCTGGCCGGGAATTGCCTTCACACCGATGTGAAGGTTTCAGCCTAGTCATCATGGCTGATGAGGTGCACGACGGCGCGGAGCGCGCCGGAAGAATGCCGTGGCCGGGACTGCTGGCGTTGTTCGCGGCGGCGTTCACGGCAGTGATGACGGAGCTGCTGCCCGCCGGGATGCTGCCGCAGATCGGAGCGGCGCTGGAGGTGCCGGAGGGGCGGGCCGGGTTCCTGGTGACGGCGTACGCGGTGGCGTCGTTCCTGGCGGCGATCCCGCTGACGGCGCTGCTGCGGCGCTTCGCCCGGCGGCCGGTGCTGGTGGGGACGCTGGTGGGGTTCGCCGCCTGCAACGCGGCGACCGCGCTGTCCTCATCCTACACGGTGACGTTCGGGGCCCGGGTGCTGGCCGGGACGATGGGCGGGATCCTGTGGGCGATGCTGGTCGGTTACGCGGCGCGGATGGTGCCGCCCGAGCGGCGGGGGCGGGCGATCGCGATCGTCTCCGCCGGGATCACGGTGGCGTTGTGCGCGGGCATCCCGGCGGGCGCGGCGCTGGCCGGGATGTTCGGCTGGCGGGCCGCGTTCGGCGCGCTCGCCGTCGCGGCGGTCGTCCTGGTGGGGTGGGTGCTGGCCACGGTTCCCGGCTTCCCCGGCGAGACGGCGGCAGGACGCGTGCCGTTGCGGCGGGTCGCCGCCGTTCCCGGGGTCGTGACGGTGCTGGGGGTGACGGTGCTGGTGCTGGTGGGGCACCAGGCGGTGTACACGTACCTGGCGCCGCTCGCCGCGCTGACCGGGGCCGGGCGGGCGAGTGTGGTGCTGCTGGTGTTCGGCGTGGGGACGGTCGCGGGCATCTGGGTGGTGGGCGCGGTCATCGACCGGGCCCTGCGCGTGACGCTCGTGGTGGTGCTGGCCGCGATGGCGGGGGCGATGGTCGCGCTGGGCGCGCTCGGGGGGCCGGTCTCCCTGATGGCGGTGGCGCAGTGGGGCGCGGCCTTCGGAGGCGTGCCGACGTTGCTGCAGACGGCGCTGGTGAACGCGTCAGGCCAGGAGAACGCCGACGTGGCCACCTCCATGCAGACCACGGTGTACAACGCCGGCATCGCGGGCGGGTCGCTGGCCGGCGGGCTGGTGCTGGAGGGCGCCGGCGCGGGCGCGCTGCCGTGGACGGCCCTGCCGCTGGTGGCGGTCGCCCTGGCGATCGTGGTCGCGGCGCGCCGGCACGCGTTCCCCGGCCGCCGGGCCGCTAGAGACCGTGCCTGGACAGGGGCTCGACGAGTTCGCGTTCCTCGTACGACAGGTGGGACATCAGGCTGTCGGTGAGCAGGTCCACGGCGGCACGCAGGTCGCCGAGGCCGCCCGGTTCGGCGACGAAGGCGACGAGGGCGCGGTCGATCCGCTCGATGATCTTGTGGATGGCGTGGTGCTCCTCCTCCAGGCGGTCGAGCACGGGGACGAGGCCGGGCTCCGCGTGACGCAGGCGGGGGAAGAGCGCGGTGTCCTCGGCCGAGTGGTGCAGGGTGAGGAGCCGGCAGTAGGACTCGCAGTAGGCGCCCAGGGTCCAGTTGTTCTGGCGCATGGTGAGGGTGCTGATCTTCGAGCGGGCGGAGCCGGCGTCGAGGGTCCCCGCGGCGACCCGGTCGACCAGGTCGCGCAGCTGGGCGAGCTCGGCGCGCAGGTGGTCGTGGACCTCGACGAGGTGCCGCCCGTCTGACTGGTGGCGCGGGGTGTGGCTCCCGGAGTGGGC
>NZ_SMKP01000119.1:0-32146 GCF_004349015.1 Nonomuraea diastatica | reverse complement strand
ACCTTCATCCCCCGAACCCACCACACCGCCGGTCACAGCCTCAGACTTGGCCTTTGGCACGGCCCCAGGTCTGATCTCGAATACGATCTCACCATCGGTCCCCGGTCCCTTTACAGCCGCGGCCCCGCGACCGACCGCAGGCATGACCCGCACCCACCCGGGCTTGGCCCCTGACCCGATCTCCGACCTGGCCACCGACGCGATCTCACTGTCACCTCCGGAAACCGCCGCAACCATGACCCCGAAGGCGGCTACGGAGGGCTTTATGGGAGGATCCGCCCTGGAGGAGCAACAATCGCATCGGATGTCCTGTGCAGCGCACCAAGATCCATACCTCTTGGAGGCAGCGCAACGGCAGGCGTTCGCGCGATGGCTCGACGACCTACGTGCCAAGAAGGTGAAGCTCGTTCCCGGCTTTGAGCATCCTGGCGATCCTCGCCAGCCCGACAACCATCACAAACATTGATGACCTGCGTACTCGCCATTGACATCGGAGGGACCAAGCTCGCCGCCGCGCTGGTGGACGAGACGGGTTCGATCCTGCGTTCCGCGACCCGGCCCACACCGCGTACGGATGTCATGAACGCGCTGGCGGCTCTCATCTCGGAGGTGAAGACGGGCGGTCCGCCGCCCGTGGCCGCCGGCATCGGTTGCGCGGGTCCCATCGACCTGGCCGCCGGAACCGTGAGCCCGGTCAACATGCCGAGTTGGCGAGGGTTCCCGCTGCGCGACGAAGTACGGAAGCTGACCGGCTTGCCCACCATGCTGGCGGGCGACGCGCAGTGCTTCGCGCTCGGGGAGCACTGGCTGGGCGCGGGCCAGGGCAGTGACGCGCTGCTCGGCATCGTGGTCTCCACGGGCATCGGCGGCGGCTTGGTGATCGACGGCTCCCCTCTGCTCGGCCCGACAGGGAACGCCGGACATGTGGGGCACATGTCCGTGGACCCGAACGGTGAGCGGTGCGAGTGCGGCGGCCGTGGGTGTGTGGAGCGCTACTCCAGTGGCCCCAACCTGGTCCGCTGGGCCGTCGGTCACGGCTGGAAAGGCGAGCCGGCCGACGCCCGCACTCTGGCCGAGAAGGCGGCGACGGGCGACTCGGTCGCGCTGGCCGCGTTCGAGCGTGGGGCCAGGGCGCTGGCGGGGATGATCGCCTCGGTGACGGCCGCGACCGAAACCACGAAGGTGGTGGTCGGTGGCGGCGTGTCGATGGCCGGCAAGGTGTTGTTCGAACCCTTGGCGCGTGCGCTCGACGACGTCGCGGGCCTCGCCTTCGTCCGGGCCGTCCGCGTCGTGCCCTCCGTACTTGGCGTCCGGGCCTCTCTGGCGGGTGCGGCGAAGCTCGCGCTGGACCATTCGCCACCGACATAGCGCGACGGGCGGCGCCGACCCCCCACCGGCCGTCGCCCCACACCGGGGGTCGCCCTCACATCGCCGTGCCCTCACACCGGGGGTCGCCCTGACACCGCCGTGCCCTCACACCGCCAGTCGCCATCACACCGTCGGCCACCTCCGCGCGGTCGGGGCAAAGACACGTGCGGGACGCCCGCAACCAGGCCGGACACAGCGGCCCGCCACCAGGCCGGGCACGAACACCCGTGACCATGCCGGCACGGCGAACACGTCGCAGGCCGGGTTCGTCCGTCTCCGCCGTCACCGACCTCCGGGGACGGCGTCTCGTATCGCCCGCGGAAACCTGGGGGGCGCCGCGGGTGGCAGGGCCTACCGAAGGTCCGCAGAAAGCCTCGGCCTCCAGCTTTAGGGCGAGGAGCAGAGCTTACCGAAGGTCCGCAGAAGGCCTCGGCCTTCAGCTCGGACGGGGAGCAGGTCAATCGGGCTCGGTCAGCCGGGCCTCGCGGCGTTCGATGATGCGGCGGGTGAAGGGGATGATCTCCACGACGCGGCTGCCCAGGTAGGCACCGATGAAGGCGAGCACCAGGAGGACGAAGGGGCTGGTAGCGAGGCCGTTCACGGTGACGAGGGCCTGCAGGATCGCGTCAAGCAAAGGAGACTCCGGAGAACGAGCAAACTGGGGAAGGCATCAGGTTAACCGGAGACAAGGGATGCCCGCCGCAAAACGGCTAAAGGGCGACATGATCGACTATGTCGCCCTTTAGAGGATGATCAGCGGACGTTGGGGGTGATCAGTGGAAGAAGTGGCGCGTGCCGGTGAAGTAGAGGGTGATGCCCGCCTTCTCGGCCGCGTCGATGACCTCCTGGTCACGGATGGATCCGCCGGGTTCGACGATCGCCCGCACGCCCGCCTCGATCAGCACCTGCGGGCCGTCAGGGAACGGGAAGAACGCGTCGGAGGCCGCGACCGCGCCGGCGGCGCGCTCGCCCGCCCTGGTGACCGCCAGGCGGCAGGAGTCGACCCGATTGACCTGGCCCATGCCGACGCCCACGGTCGCGCCGTCGGCGGCGAGCAGGATGGCGTTCGACTTGACCGAACGGCAGGCCCGCCAGGCGAACTCCAGGTCGGCCAGCTGCTCGGGCGTCGCCGGTGTGCCGGTCTTGAGCTCCCACTGGGCGGCCGAGTCGCCGGGCGCGTCCACCTTGTCGACCGACTGCACCAGCAGGCCGCCGTCGATCTCACTCAGCTCCGTCCGCCGTGACGGGCCCTGCGGGCACACCAGGAGCCGCAGGCTCTTCTTGGCGCGCAACGTCTCCAGCGCCTCGGCGGTGTAGGAGGGGGCGATGACGACCTCGGTGAAGACGTCGGCGATCTGCCTGGCCAGCTCGGCCGTGACCTCTCGGTTGACGGCGATCACGCCGCCGTAGGCGGACACGGGGTCGCACGCGTGCGCCTTGCGGTGCGCCCCGGCCACGTCGGAGCCGACCGCGATGCCGCAGGGGTTCTGGTGCTTGATGATGGCGACGCAGGGCTCGGAGAAGTCCCACGCGGCGCGCCAGGCGGCGTCGGAGTCAAGGTAGTTGTTGTAGGACATCTCCTTGCCGTGCAGCTGCTCGGCGTTGGCGAGACCGCCGGTGCCGCCTGTGTAGAGGGCGGCGCCCTGGTGCGGGTTCTCGCCGTAGCGCAGGGTGGCCTTGCGCTGGTAGGCGCCGCCGGTGAACGACGGGAAATCACCCTCCTCGCCGTACGTGCCGGCGAACCAGTTGGCCACGGCCACGTCGTAGGAGGCCGTGTGGGCGTAGGCGATGCCGGCCAGGCGCCGGCGCTCGGCCAGTGTGAACCCGCCCTCGGCCACAGTGGCGAGCACGTCGCCGTAGAAGCCGGGGTCGACCACGACCGCGCAGGTGTTGTGGTTTTTCGCGGCGCCGCGGATCATGGCGGGCCCGCCGATGTCGATCTGCTCGACGCACTCCTCGCCGGACGCCCCCGAGGCCACCGTCTCCTGGAACGGATAGAGGTTGACGACCACGAGCTGGAACGGGTCGATCTCCAGCTCCTCCAGCTGGGTCACGTGGTGCGGCTTGGTGATGTCGGCCAGCAGCCCGGCGTGCACGCGCGGGTGAAGGGTCTTGACCCGTCCGTCGAGGCACTCGGGGAACCCGGTCAGCTGCTCCACCTTCGTCACCGGGATCCCGAAGGACGAGATCGCGGCCGCCGTGCCACCGGTCGAGACGATCTCCACGCCTGCGACGTCGAGGGCTCTGGCCAGCTCTTCGAGACCGGACTTGTCGTATACAGCGATCAACGCGCGCCGGATGGCGATGCGAGTCACGTGGATTCCCCTCCTGTGTGGTTGCCGATGCGGACGCTGCGTCCGCTGACCGTCCAGCCCTCTCGAGCCATCCGGCCGACGATCTCGACGAGCAGACGGCGCTCGACGGTCTTGATGCGCTCGTGCAGGACGGCCTCGTCGTCGTCCGGGAGCACGGGCACCGCTTCCTGGGCGACGATCGGCCCCGTGTCGACGCCCTCGTCGGCCAGCATCACCGTGCAGCCGGTCACTTTGACCCCGTGGGCCAGCGCGTCGCGCACGCCGTGGGCGCCGGGGAAGGACGGCAGGAGCGCGGGGTGGGTGTTGAGCAGGGGAAAGGCCTGGAGAGTGGGCTTGCCGAGAATTTTCATGAAACCCGCCGACACGACCAGGTCAGGCTCGTACGCGGAAATTCTGGCCGCGATGGCCACATCCCATTCCGTCCGCGTCGCATAATCGCCCACTTTTTCCACAAAAGTCGGGATTCCTGCCTTTGAGGCCCTGACCAGCCCCTCAATCCCCTCCCTGTCGGCGCCGACCGCCACCACGCGAGCACCGTAAGAGGGGTCGGCAGAAGCGTCCAGCAGGGCCTGTAGGTTGGTTCCAGAGCCGGAGACGAGGACGACGAGCCGCCCAACCTTAGACACGCACACTCTCCCAAGAGGTAACAGGGTGGGGCTGTCAGAGTATCTGTTCCTCGCCCGGCGACGCAGAGGAGGTCAGGTGTCGACACCGGTGAAGGCACCGGCAGGCCAGCAGCCCGCGGAATCGGCGGGCCGCCGAGCGATCTGGTTGTCCATCGCAGCGCTGGCCATGACGTTCATGTTGCCGCTCGCAGGCCTGGTCATGGCGTTGTTCGCGCTCATGGCCGGCATCAAGGCGTTGCCACTGCTCAAAGGCGAAGGCAAGCCCACGGGCGTCGCCGTGGGCGGCATCACCGTCTCTGCGATCGCCCTGGCGCTGTCCACGATGTCCACGGGACTGCAGCTCTACCTGATGGACGAATACTCCGCCTACCAGGAGTGCATGAAGGGCGCGGGAACGGTGTCGTCACAGGGTGAGTGCTTCACGCAGTTCAGGGACGCGGCTGAGCGCAAGCTGCCGGCCGACGTGCTCGAACTGCTCGGCGCCATGCAGCCGTGACCAGCCGGGACCGCGAGGCCCCTGCACGGCCCCGGGCACGCCCTGCGGTTCGCTCAGCCCTCGCACGACCCGGGCGACACCCCGCATGGTGCCGGGCGAGCCTGCGCGGAGCCGAGCAGGTCGTGTAGCACCGGTCCGGTCGCTGGGTTGCGCGTGCGTGGAGGGCCCGATCAGTCGCGGTCCCAGGCGTAGGGGTCGACGTAGATGACGTGGCCGCCGCGGTCGTCCGACTCGTCGACGATGTCCTTGCGCGGCGGGCGGGCGTCCGGCCCCGGCTCCGGCGCGCGCGAGCGGGACTGTGCCAGCGTCTCGGCCGCCGCCGACGCGTGCTCGTCCTGCCAGTCGTCCCTGATGACGGGGATCTCCTGGGTGTCGGCTTCCGTCGCGTCCATCCAGTGGCCGGGCAGCGGGCGCGGGTCGGACTCGGCCAGCCCCACCTTGCTCGCCGCCTTGGCCAGCGCGGCCCCGGCCTTGCGCACGGGGGCGGCAGCCTTGTCGAGCGGCGTACGGGCACGTTTGTTGAGCAGCAGCAGGTTGGTCACGCCGGCGGAGATGCCCGCGGCCACGCCGACCTCAAGCGCCACCGACAGCGCCACCTCCCAGGGGGACGGCCCGACCGTGGCGAGCCTGCCACCGCCGATGGGCCCGCCGGACAGCGCCGCCAGCACCCCCGCCACGGCGCCTGTCGAGACCCCGCTGAGGAAGCCCCACAGCGGCGCCGCCTCGTAGGACGGCGACGGCGAGATCCTGGCCACCATCACGCCCGCCACCGCTCCGGCCGCGAACGGCAGCGCGATCACCGCCATCATCCACGCCGGCACGGTGCCGCTCTCCGGCAGCGCCCCCAGCAGCGGCAGGCTCGGCACCGTGCCGAGCTGCACCCCGGTGGGCGCGACCAGGGTGTCGGCGCCGATCGCGAACCCCGGCCCCGCGATGTAGGAGAAGGCCCAGACGACGGCGTTGAGCGCGTAGAGGAGTTGCAGCAGCACCAGCAGCACCCCGCCCACGAACCCGGGCGAGAGCACGCTGGACAGCTCCTGGATCTGCCCGAAGTTGAGTGCGATGGCGACCAGCACGAGTGCGAGCCCGGCCACGAGCAGCACCGCAGTGGCGACGGCCGTGCCGACGGTCAGCGCGCGCACCCGCTCGGGCAGCAGCCGCAACATGACCCGCCATGGCCCGATCATCCGCGCCGTGGCCAGCGAGCCCGCCAGGAAGGCCAGCACGAAGTGGCTGAACAGCGTCTCGCCGAGGAACGGCTGCGTGATCTCGTTGCGCGCGACGAGCGCGATCAGCCCGGCGAGCAGCGCGTACGGGGCCGCCAGCGACACCCCCGCCTGCACCACCAGCACCAGCTGGGCCCGCCGCCGGGCCCCCGCCTGCGCCTTGGGGCTGTTCTTCGGCAGCCGGGCGGGCAGGCGCAGCCGCAGGTCGGCGTCACGGGCCATCCATCGCGCCGCGCGGTAGAGCAGCACGGCGGGCAGCAGCATCAGCCCCAGCGGCAGCAGGCCGACCCGCCCGCCGGGGATCGCGAACCCGGCGTGGTGCGCGGCCAGCCAGAGCTGCGCCGCCGTACGGAACACCCCCGGCAGCCCGGCTTCGAGCGTGCCGCGCGGCGCGGCGATCCAGCCGACCAGCGTGAGCGTGGTGAGCGCCGCCAGCCCGACGCCGAGCGTGGCGGCGGCCGCCAGCATCCCCGACACGGGCAGCGGCCGCCTGGTCTCGTCGTCGTCGCTCGAGACCCCGGGCAGTCGGCCGAGCACCGACCGGGGGGCGGCACGTAGCTGGTCGAGAATCGCCGTCACAGTAGGCGATTTTCTCAAGCTTTCCCGACCAGCGCTTGGTTGACGCGCCGCCCGCCCCTACTTTGTGGCCGCCGATCCCGCGCTGTCGCGCCGCGCGAAGCTTTCCCCTTTTCATCCTTTACGGCGCTGCCGTGGTCGCCCCAACCGCCGACCGGGGCTGGGGTCAGTCCAGGGAGACGCTTGCTGAGCCGGTCAGTGGCGCGCCGCCGCCACGACGCCTCGCCGGCCGTGTTCCGTGGCCGGCGCGTGGCCCGTGATCGCAGCCGGGCAGCGGACCCCTGACCGGCCCCAGGGTCGTACGCAGGGAATGGGGGCGCGTACAGGATGGGCGCTCGGGGAGGGAGACGAGAAACCCCGCACGGGAGGCCGTGCGGGGTTGTCAGGCGCTCAGCGAGCCTGCATGATCTCGCGCATCAGGCGGGCCGTCTCGGAGGGGGTCTTGCCGACGCGGACGCCGACCTTCTCCAGGGCCTCCTTCTTCGCCTGGGCGGTGCCGGCAGAGCCGGACACGATGGCGCCCGCGTGGCCCATCGTCTTGCCCTCTGGAGCGGTGAAGCCCGCGACGTAGGCCACGACCGGCTTGCTGACGTGCTGCTCGATGTAGGCGGCGGCCCGCTCCTCGGCGTCGCCGCCGATCTCGCCGATCATCACGATCGCGTCGGTGGCGGGGTCTTCCTGGAACGCCTGGAGCGCGTCGATGTGCGTGGTGCCGATGACCGGGTCGCCGCCGATGCCCACGGCGGTGGAGAAGCCGAAGTCGCGAAGCTCGTACATCAGCTGGTAGGTCAGCGTGCCGGACTTCGAGACCAGGCCGATGCGGCCGGCGGTGGTGATGTCGGCGGGGATGATGCCGGCGTTGGAGGCGCCGGGAGAGGCGATGCCCGGGCAGTTGGGGCCGATGATGCGGGTCTTGTTGCCCTTGGCCACCGCATAGGCCCAGAACTCGGTCGAGTCGTGCACCGGCACGCCCTCGGTGATCACCACGCAGAGCGGCATCTCGGCGTCGACGGCCTCCTTGACCGCGTCCTTGGTGAACGCCGGAGGCACGAACACGACCGACACGTCGGCGCCGGTCTGCTCCATCGCCTCCTTGACCGTCCCGAACACGGGCAGGCCCTCGTGCGTGGTGCCGGCCTTGCGGGCGTTGACGCCGCCGACCACGCGGGCGCCGGAGGCGAGCATGCGGCGGGTGTGCTTGGTGCCCTCGCCGCCCGTCATGCCCTGAACGATGATCTTGCTGTTCTCAGTCAACCAGATGGCCATGGGTCACACACCTGCCGCAGCGAGCTCGGCGGCCCGCTTGGCCGCGTCGTCCATCGTGTCTACCAGCTCGACCCGCGAGAGCGCGGCGTCGGCCAGGATCTGCCGCCCGAGCTGGGCGTTGTTGCCGTCGAGACGGACCACCAGCGGGTGGGTCACTGCCTCGCCACGGCCTTCCAGCAGCTTGAACGCCGCGACGATGCCGTTGGCGACGGCGTCGCAGGCGGTGATGCCGCCGAAGACGTTCACGAAGATCGACTTGACGTTCGGGTCGGAAAGGATGATCTCCAGGCCCGCGGCCATGACCTCGGCCGAGGCGCCGCCGCCGATGTCGAGGAAGTTCGCGGGAGACGGCTTGCCGGGGACCTGCTCGCCCGCGTAGGCCACCACGTCGAGCGTGGACATGACCAGGCCCGCGCCGTTGCCGATGATGCCGACGTCGCCGTCGAGCTTGACGTAGTTGAGGTCCTTCTCCTTGGCCTTGGCCTCGAGCGGGTCCTCGGCCGCCTTGTCGGCGAGCGCCTCGTGGTCGGGCTGGCGGAACGCGGCGTTGTCGTCGAGGGTGACCTTGCCGTCGAGGGCCTTCACCTGGCCGTCGGCCGACAGGATCATCGGGTTGACCTCGACGAGCGTGGCGTCTTCGTCGACGAAGCAGCACCACAGCTTCTCGATGAGCTCGGCGGCGCCGTCGAGCGCCTTGTCCGGCAGGCCGCCGGCCACCGCGATCTCGCGGGCCTTGGCGCGGTCGATGCCGGTCAGCGCCGAGAGCGGCACCTTGGCGACCTTCTCCGGCGCGGTGTGGGCGACCTCTTCGATGTCCATGCCGCCGGCGGCGGAGCAGATCGCGAGGAATGTACGGTTGGCGCGGTCGAGCAGGAAGGAGAAGTAATACTCCTCCGCGATCGCGCTGGCCTCCTCAACGAGCACTTTGTGGACCGTGTGGCCCTTGATGTCCATGCCGAGGATGGCGGTGGCCTTCTCGACGGCGTCGGTGACGTCGGCCGCCACCTTCACGCCGCCGGCCTTGCCACGGCCACCGGTCTTGACCTGAGCCTTGACAACAACGCGGCCTGTCAGCTCCTCGGCCGCCGACCGCACCTCCTCCACGGTGTGGGCGACGATGCCGCGTGGCACCGGGATGCCGTAGTCAGCGAAGAGTTCCTTCGCCTGATGTTCGAACAGGTCCACGAGGGGTCCGTCCTCTTCCCATTTGTCGCTCACCCTCCTCACTCGCTCCGTGGAGTGCCTTCTTCGCCGGCCCTCCACTCCGCTCGCTGCGTCGGGTTCGCTCCTTGCTTATCCGACTGAATGTTCGACGCTTGTCCGACTGATGTTCGACGGCCCGGGCACCTGCACTTACGGTCGCGTCCGCTTCGCCGTTCGGTGGCATCGTGCCTCGCTCTCTCACGGCGAGCTCCTACGCTCAGGGTGCGTGCCCGGCGTTTCCGCCAGTGAAGCCTAGCCCGAAGCTTGACCTGACCAGGTCATCGGGTGGGGGTTCTCGCGCTATGTGACGGTGATCTCACTTCTCCACGACGACACCTGCACGCATTTTGCACCGATTCGACGGCATACGCCCTAGTTCTCGATATACGGTCGTGATCTTCAATTGGCAGAATCTCCTCCTCTTCCTTTTGGAACCAGAGGAAACTCGTATGAACTGATTTGTCGTTGGGCCTGGCGGTGACCACGGCCGCGCTCACGGGGACACGCGGGTTCCTTGAGGAAGACCCGATCTACGCGCTGAACTCGCTCGGCGGCATTCCGTAATGGCCGACTCCGCCGAGCCGCTCCACAAGGCCGCACTTCTGCCTTGACCCCACCACCAGAACTTCGACGAAGGAAATCCGCATGAAGCGAATCCTGACCGGCGTGGCGTTAGCCACGACCGCCGCACTGGTGACCGCCACCCCGGCGATGGCCGCCCCCAAGGACCCCGTGGTGGCCGTCAAGAAGCGGATGACCCCCGGCAAGGGGGTGAGCTTCACCGAGCGCACGACGGTGTCCCAGGACGGCAAGCGCGAGGTGTTCCTCCGGCGCAGCGGCACCCTGCAGTTCAGCAAGACGGGCATCGCCGCCTCCGACATCACCGGCAAGCTCAACATCACGTCCAGGGACCTGGGCGACGTGCCGGACAGCGAGTTCGGTGAGATCCTCAAGGCAGTGGCCAAGCCTGAGCGCACGATCAGGGTCGGCACCACGTCCTACCTCTCCGGCAACATGTGGGCGACCCTGCTGCCCGAGGGCAAGACCTGGTTCAAGGCGCCCAAGGGCCCGGCCGGCGGCGTCACCGGCACGTTCGGCCAGCCCGTCAACCTCGGCGAATACTCCACGCTCAAGACCCTGCTCAAGGGCGCCAAGGCCACCAGCCACGGCTACACGGGCACGATCAAGCTGGGCGCCCTGTGGAAGGTCTCGCCCTGGCTGCGCGCCGGGTCGCTCGGCGCCCCGAACGCCAAGGCGCTGAAGAGCCCGATCAAGTGGAGGCTCACCGTGAACGCGGCCGGCCTGCCGACGCGCCTCGTGACGACGTTCTCGACCCTGGTGAACGGCACCGGCGATGAGGGCACCGTGAGCGTGGACACGAGATACACCGGCTGGGGCAAGGCCGTGTCGATCAAGGCGCCGCCGGCGAAGGATGTCGCGACCTCGTTCGAGGACGGCCAGGACGACATCACCAGCCTGACCGAGATCCCCCTCGGCGCTTACGCCGTCACCGGCTGACCTGGTGACCGTCCGCGCCTCTCCCACCCCCCGGACGGGAGAGGCGCGTACCGGGCGGGAAGGGCACAACCGGACGGGATAGACGAGACCGGACGGGATAGACGCGGCCGGGGGGATAGTCGCGGCCGGATGGGTTGGGCGCGGCCGCGCGGGAGAGGGGCGGCCGGGCTCAGCCCAGTCTGGTCTCCCGGAGGGCCGCCCATTCGAGAGAGTGCCTGATGCCCTCGTCGAGGGAGTGGCGGGCCTGCCAGTCCAGCAGGCGGCGGGCCCGGTCGCTGCGGGTGTAGGCGCCGGGCACGTCGCCGGGGCGGGCGGGGGCCTCGACGACCTCGATCGGACGGTCCACGACCCGGTTGAACGCCTGGGCCAGCTCGCGGACCGTGGTGCCCGCGCCGGTGCCCAGGTTGATCACGTCGGTGTCCAGCGCGTCGAACCTGCGCAGGGCCGCAACGTGCGCGGTCGCCAGATCCCAGACGTGCACGTAGTCGCGGATGCCGGTACCGTCTCGCGTCGGGTAGCCGGTGCCGGTGACCTGGAAGGGCACGCCGTCCTCGTACGCCTCGATCATCTTGCCCAGGGCGTGGCTGGGACGGCGCAGTTGCAGGCCGGTGCGCATCTGCGGGTCGGCGCCGACCGGGTTGAAGTAGCGCAGGGACAGGATCCTGATCGGGCGACTGGCCGCGATGTCGGCGAACATCGCCTCGCACACCGCCTTGGTCTGCGCGTACGGGCTCTGAGGGGCGAGCGGCGAGTCCTCGTCCACGGTGTGGTCCGCGCCGGCCTGGTAGATCGACGCGGAGGAGCTGAAAATCATCCGCTCGCAGCCGTTGCGGAGCAGGTGGTCGACGAGATCGAGGCTCCTGGCGACGTTCGCGCGATAGTAGCCGATGGGGTCGGCCACGGAGTCCGGCACCACGATGAGCGCAGCGCAGTGGACGACAGCCTCAATATCCGGATTTTCGGCGAATATCTTGTCGATCAGTGAGCCATCGCCGATATCCCCCTCATAGAACACCCGCCCTTCGGCGAACTCCCTCCGCCCCGTCACAAGGCTGTCCAGAATCACGGGTGTGATCCCGGCATCCAGGCACGCTGACGCGACCGTGCTGCCGATATAACCCGCCCCACCGGTAATCAAAACACGCATCCCAGCACCTTAGCCTCGCCCGTACGCGCTTCAGGACTCCCACCCTTTACGGCCCTTCCCCCGCCGTGATGACCCCCATCCCTTACGGCTCCGCCAACGCGAGGCCCACCCACCGCACGTCGGCTGGGGACCTTCCAGGGCAACGCTCTCTGACCCTTCAGTGGCGCGCCGCCGCTACGGCGCGCCCCGTGGGCCGTGTTCCGTGGTGACCGGCCGGTCCCGCACCGCCACCACCCTTTCTGTACCGCTTGGTACATGATTGATAGAGTCCAGTTTCGGTACCGATCGGTACTGAAAAACAGGGAGGTCACACATGGGGCAGCTGGCGAACAAGACCGCGATCGTCACCGGCGGAAGCAGCGGGATCGGCCTCGCCGTGTCGAGGCGTTTCGCCGTGGAGGGCGCACACGTCTTCATCACCGGCCGGCGCGAACGCGACCTGGCCGCCGCCGTCGAGACCATCGGATCCGCCACCGGGATCGCCGGCGACATCTCCGACTTCGACGCCCTCGACCGCCTGTACGACGCGGTGCGCGAGCGCGACAAGGGCCTGGACGTCGGCTCCTCCAGGGCGCGCGACACGTAGGACGCCGGCCCCTCGGTGTAACGATCCAGGGCTTTGCGGAACAGCTGCTCCTTGTTGCCGAATGCCGCGTACATGCTCGTCTTGGTGATGCCCATGGCGCCGGTCAGATCGGCGAGGCTCGCCCCCTCGTATCCCCGCTCCCAGAACACCCGCAGGGCGCACTCCAGCGCCTCGTCGGCGTCGAACCCTCTGGGCCGGCCGATGAGCGCGCTCCGGGAACCACCCATGTCGCGATCCTACTCCGCCGTACCGATCGGTACTGAGGTGCGACGGTCGAGATCTCAAGCCGCGAAACGGTCTGGTCTCTACGCCATGGCATCCGGCCGGCCCCCATCACGGTCCGCCGTTGACACCATGGCGTCCGGCCGGGCCGCTCTGCGAGACGGCTGACGGGGCGTCCAGGATGACCGGCGCTGTGGCGGTAGTCCACGGGACTTCATCCGGCGGCTCAGGCTGCGGTAAAGACTGGCCTGCGCTCTGGTCTTGGCGGCGTTGGCGTGCGACATTTCGTGATATGGGCAGGGACGTACCAGTCGTCGTCTTCAGCCGGGGTGACCGCCGGAAATATCGGGAAAAGGTGCGTCGGTGCCTCGACGTCTTGGCCCAGATGTTGCGCGAATCCCGCTTCGACTTCGAACGCCCGCTCACCGGACTGGAGATCGAGCTCAACATCGTGGACGCGCGCGGCGAAGCCGTCATGCGCAACGCCCAGGTGCTCGCCGCCATCGAGCGGCCGGACTGGGCCACGGAGCTGGGCCAGTTCAACATCGAGATCAACATCGAACCCCGGGAGCTCGGCGGGGACGGCGCGCTCCGCCTGGAGAACGACATCAGAGCGCGGCTCAACCACGCCGAGGAGCGCGCCCGCTCCCAGGACGCCCATCTGGCCCTGATCGGCATCCTGCCCACGCTGCGCGAGCAGGACATCGGGGAGGGCACGCTCTCAGCGAACCCCCGCTACCGCCTGCTCAACGAGCAGATCTTCGCGGCCCGCGGCGAGGACCTGCACCTGGCCATCGACGGCGTCGAACGCCTCGACACGCACGCGGACAGCATCACGCCCGAGGCCGCCTGCACCAGCGTGCAGCTCCACCTGCAGGTCAGCCCCGAGACGTTCGCCGCCCACTGGAACGCGGCCCAGATCATCGCCGCTCCCCAGGTCGCGGCGGCGGCCAACTCGCCCTACCTGTTCGGCAAGGAACTGCACCGCGAGACCAGGATGGCGCTGTTCGAGCAGGCCACGGACACGCGGCCGGCAGAGCTGAAGACGCAGGGCGTACGGCCGAGGGTCTGGTTCGGCGAGCGGTGGATCACGAGCGTCTTCGACCTGTTCGAGGAGAACGTCAGCTACTTCCCTGCGCTGCTGCCCCTCTGCGAAACCGAGGACCCGCGCGTGGAGCTCGAACAGGGCCGCATGCCGGAGCTCCACGAGCTCACCCTGCACAACGGCACGATCTACCGCTGGAACCGCCCGGTGTACGCGGTGGTGAACGGGGTGCCGCACCTGCGCGTCGAGAACCGGGTGCTGCCCGCCGGCCCCTCCGTGGCCGACATCGCCGCCAACGCGGCCTTCTACTACGGGTTGATGCGCGTCTTGCCGTACGCCGAGCGGCCGGAATGGAGCCGGATGTCGTTCCAGGCGGCGGCCGACAACCTCGCCACCGCGGCCCGGCACGGGCTGGACGCGCGGTTGTACTGGCCAGGGGTGGGCGAGGTGCCCGCGGCCGAGCTGATCCTGCGCCGCCTGCTGCCCATGGCGCAGGAGGGGCTGGCCGCGTGGGGCGTGGACGGGCCCGTCGCCGACCGGCTGCTGGGCATCATCGAGGGACGCTGCATCACCGGCCGTACGGGCGCGAGCTGGCAGGTGGAGCGCGTGCACGCGCATGGAGGTGATCGGCACGAGGCGCTGCGGGCCATGACACTGGAGTACATCGAGCGCATGCACAGCAACGAACCCGTGCACACCTGGGATGTTTGACCTCCTCCCCCGCCTCAGGCCAACGGCGGGGACAGCGGAGTGTCCCGCGGGAAAGCTCGGCGAGCAGGTGCCCGTACGCGCCGCAGGTCTTTGCTGGAGGGGACCAGCGGTCGATCACCAGACCAGGCGTACGCAGTCGAAGGTGCGGCATCGCCGCCTGCTGTCCGGCAGGGTTGGCCCGCACCCTGCAAGCCGCGCACAGGTTCGCATGCCATCGCATCGCTACGTGATCCGTGAGCGATTGGAGAGGTTGATGCGCGCTTCGCACTCAAGTTTGCCCCGGCCTCACCGGGTCCCCCCTTGCGGGGTCCGGACTCCTCCCCGGCCTGGAGTCGACGGCCTGGGCCACCTCCGGAGGCCCAGGTGAAGCCCGTGATCCGAGCCCTGGCTCTCGTCCTGGTCCTGCTGGCCGGCGCGTGCGGCGTCACCCGGCCGCCGTCCATGGACCTGGAGGGCGCCGACTCCTTCGAGGAGGACGTCCGCACGGCACGTACGTTGTCGGAGGCGTTCTGGAAGCAGCAGTTCGAGCAGTTAGGCCGGACATATCGGCCGCTGACCGCCTTCATCCCCTACTCGGGCCGCTCCGGCCCCGCCTGCGGCAACGAGCCCGCCGTCCCCAACAACGCCTTCTACTGCCCGCTCGGCCACTTCGTCGCCTATGACCAGGACTGGATGGAGGCACTGTGGACGGAGATGGGCGACGGATCCGTCTACGTGATCATCCCCCATGAGATCGGGCACGCCGTGCAGGCGCAGCTCCAGACAGGCTTCCAGCTCAACGTGCAGGCGGAGCTCCAGGCCGACTGCTACGCGGGCGGCGCCCTGTCCGCCCTGGTGAACTCGGGCGCGTTGCGGGCAGAGGAGGGCGATGAGGACGAACTGCTCTACAGCCTGGAGGCGGCGGGCGACCCCACGGACGACTGGCTCGACCCTTCGGCACACGGCACGGCGGCGCAGCGTCAGGCCTCGTTCGCGCGGGGATACCAGAACGGGGTGAGCGCCTGCTGACGTCGTACGGACGGGCCAGTCCGAAGCGCCTGCCGGCGTCGTACGGACCGGTCAGGGCCCAACCCCAGGGATGTACGCGCGCGTCAACCGAGAGGATGATGTGTCTGATCATGACCACGCTCTACCTTTGACCCATGTCACTGGAGGAGATCGGCTGGCTGCGCAGGGGCGCGTGCCGGTCCAGCGACCCTGACCTCTTCTTCCCGCTCGCCCCCACACCGCTGCAGGAGGCGCGGGCCAAAGCGGTCTGCGCCGGCTGCCAGGTCATCGAGGAGTGCCGTTCCTACGCATTAAGGGCGGGCGAGGCGGAGGGCATCTGGGGCGGCCTCACCCCGGAGGAGCGCCGCCGCACCCGCTTCCCCGAGGGCTGGCGCCGTCCCGCCGCCTCCTGACGACGCGGGCGACGTAGCCTGCAGGGGTGCTGCTTCGCTCGATCGCGATCCTCGCCGCCGCCAACATCATGAACAACAAGATCGCCCCCCGGCTCGGCCCGGTGACGTCCGCCACCGCGACGGCCGCCCTGGTGGCGATGGCTCGCAGGTCCGGCCTGTCCTGGCAGGAGCTCGGCTTCGAGCACGGCCGCCGGGGCGCGATCGCGGGCGGCGCCCTGGCCGCCGGGGTGGCCGCCGTCTACACGGTCGGCATCTCGATGCCGACCACCAGGCCGCTCTTCCACGACGACCGCGCCCTGTCGCTCTCGCGCGCCCGCGTCTGGGAGGAGGCCCTGATCCAGGTCCCCTTCGGCACGGTCCTGCTGGAAGAGGTGGGCTTCAGGGGCGCCCTCCACGCGTTGCTCCGCCAGAGGCACGGCGCGGTCGCCGCCACCGGGGTCTCCTCTGCCCTGTTCGGCCTCTGGCACATCCTTCCGGCCATCGACATGGCCCGCGCCAACCCCGCGCTCGGCGCCCTGGTCGCCGACGAAGCCCCCGGGCACCTCGACACCGCCCGTGTGGTGGCGGGCAGCGTGGTGTCCACGGCGGCGGCGGGCGTGCTGTTCTGCGAGCTACGCCGCCGCGGCGGCCTGCTCACCCCCGTGATGCTGCACCTGGCCACCAACTCCTTCGGCTACCTCTTCGCCCGCCTCGCCGCCAAGCGAAAGCCAAGCCCTCCCGCCTCAGCCTGAGATGACCCGCTCACCCCGACTTGACCACGTAACGTGATCGCCTCTCCCGTCCCGCGGTAGATCGTTTACCCGCCCGGGAAGGAAGGTTCTCCACCCGGAGGTGAAGATCCCTCTGGCGCCTTCTGGGGGGATGCTCGCACGCAAGTCTCACCACCGGGCGGTCGGACCGAACGATCTGCTGATCGCCGCCTGCGCCGAGGTGCACGGGGCGACGATCCTGCACTACGACCGCAACTTCGATGTCATCTCCGAGGTCACTGGGCAGCCCGCGCTCTGGGTGGTGACGCCCGGATCGGTGCCGTAGCACCGCGAGGCGGAGGTCAGGCGGTGGAGACGACCTGGAAGCCCTCCGCGTAGCGGCCCTCGCCGAAGCCGGCCTGCTCGCCCCAGGCTGCGAAGCGGCTCTTGACGAAGTCGGCGAAGCCCTCCACATGAGCGACCTGGCTCACATGTGACTGCAAGGCCGCGAGCTTGCGGTCCATGGCGCCGGTGACGTCGACCCAGTGATCCGGTGCGGGGCCGCCGGTCAGCCACACCTCGCGCACGGTCCACGCCTCCAGGCCCTCGTCCCGCGCCAGCTCGGGGAAAGCGTAGGGGTTGCGGGCGTCGGGGTAGACGGCGTCGAGGGCGGCGCCGCCCACCGCGCGATGGTCGGGATGGCTTGGCGCGATGAACCGGTAGTTGCGGTCCGGATGGTGGGTGATGACCAGGTCGGGCCTGACCTGCCGGATCACCCGGGCGATGTCGCGCCTGAGCTCGAGCGACGGCACCACCTGCCCGTCTGGATGGCCGAGGAAACGCAGATCCGTGACGCCGACCGCCTTGGCGGCGGCCAGTTGCTCGGTCCTGCGCAGCTCGGCCATGCCCGAGTTGTCCAGAGTGCGTTCGTTACCGCCCGCGTCGCCGTCCGTGACCAGCAGGTATGTGACCTCCACGCCCCGGTCGACGAACAGCGCCACGCTCCCCGCCGCGCCGAAATCGGCGTCATCTGGGTGGGCGGTCACGACAAGAACCCGGTTGATCTCGCTTTCCGGCAGCATGGTTCCCCTTTCTGGACCTTCCGTCGAGCACAACCGGGACCCCGGCGATCGCATTCCATGCGACGTTTGTCAGTGGGGCGTCTTAACCTAGGTGGGTGCCGACCCAAGTCTCTGTTGACCACCCCTTGCTCGATGGCCTCAACCCGCAGCAGCGCGAGGCCGTGATCCATCATGGCAGTCCGCTGCTCATCGTCGCGGGGGCCGGGTCAGGCAAGACGCGGGTGCTGACGCATCGCATCGCCTATCTGCTGGCCGAGCGCGATGCGCATCCAGGCGAGATCCTCGCGATCACCTTCACCAACAAGGCCGCCAAGGAGATGAAGGAGCGCATCGACCAGCTGGTCGGGCCCCGGTCCAAGGCCATGTGGGTGATGACGTTCCACAGCGCCTGCATGCGCATCCTGCGGCGGGAGGCCAAACGGCTGGGGTTCCCTTCCAGCTTCTCTATCTACGACCAGGCCGACTCCCAGCGGCTCATGGCGATGGTCTGCAGGGAGATGGAGCTCGACCCGAAACGTTATCCGCCGCGCTCGTTCTCCGCCCAGGTCAGCAACTTCAAGAACGAGCTGGTCGACTACGAGACCGCGCTCGACAAGGCGGGCTCGCATCTGGAGAAGACGCTCGCGCAGGCGTACAAGGCCTATCAGCTCAAGCTGACCGAGGCCGGCGCGATGGACTTCGACGACATCATCATGAACACGGTGACGTTGTTCCAGCTCTTCCCCGAGGTGGCCGAGCACTACCGGATGCGCTTCAGGCACGTGCTGGTCGACGAATACCAGGACACCAACCACGCCCAATACATCCTGATCAGGGAGCTGGTGGGGCATCCCGAGCTGCGCACCACCGACGGCGACCTGGTGCGGTCGGGGGCCGACCAGTCGGAGTTGTGCGTGGTGGGCGACGCCGACCAGTCGATCTACGCCTTCCGCGGCGCGACGATCCGCAACATCCTGGAGTTCGAGCGCGACTATCCCGAAGCGCGCACGATCATGCTGGAGCAGAACTACCGCTCCACCCAGAACATCCTGGCGGCCGCCAACGCCGTCATCGCCCGCAACGAGTCGCGCAAGCCCAAAAACCTCTGGTCCGACCAGGGCGACGGCCCCAAGATCGTGGGCTACGTCGCCGACAACGAGCACGACGAGGCGATGTTCGTGGCCCAGGAGGTCGATCGGCTCAGCGACGAGGAGGGCGTCAAGGCCGGCGACGTCGCGGTCTTCTACCGCACCAACGCCGCCTCCCGCGTGTTCGAGGAGATCTTCATCCGCACCGGCCTGCCCTACAAGGTGGTCGGGGGCGTGCGCTTCTACGAGCGCAAGGAGGTCAAGGACCTGCTGGCCTACCTTCGGGTGCTGGCCAACCCGGCCGACGTGGTGTCGCTACGACGCATCCTCAACGTGCCCAAGCGCGGCATCGGCGACCGGGCAGAGGCCATGATCGAGGCGCTGTCGTCGCGTGAGCGCATCTCGTTCTGGGACGCCCTGCGCAGGGCCGACGAGGCGTACGGCATGGCCACCCGCTCGCTCAACGCGGTGCGCGAGTTCGTCGCGATGCTTGAGGAGCTGATCGCCAAGGCCGAGGGTGTGCCGCCGTCCGCGCTGGCCGAGGAGGTGCTGGTGGCCACCGGCTACCGCGCCGAGCTGGAGGCCTCAGAAGATCCGCAGGACGAGTCGCGCCTGGAAAACCTCAACGAGCTCATCTCGGTGGCCTCCGAGTTCGAAGAGGCCAATCCGGAGGGCACGCTGGTCGAGTTCCTGGAGCAGGTGTCACTGGTGGCCGACGCCGACCAGATCCCCGACGCCGACGGCGGGCAGGGCGTCGTCACGCTGATGACCCTGCACACCGCCAAGGGGCTGGAGTTCCCCGTCGTCTTCCTGACGGCGATGGAGGACGGCGTGTTCCCGCACATCAGGTCACTGAGCGAGCCCAAGGAGCTGGAGGAGGAGCGGCGACTGGCCTACGTCGGCATCACCCGGGCCCGGCAGCGGCTCTATCTCACACGGGCGGCCGTGCGCAGCTCCTGGGGGGCGCCGTCGTTCAATCCCGCCTCCCGCTTCGTCAACGAGGTGCCAGGGCAGCTCATCGACTGGCGCACCGACCCGGAGAAGTCCGCATGGAGCGCGGCCACGCGGCGAGAGCCGGCCGCCCGGCCCGCCCCGTCGAAGAGCGGCGGGCGCACCGTGCCGTCGCTGGCGCCGGGCGACCGGGTCACCCATGACGCGTTCGGGCTGGGCACGGTGGTGTCCGTCGACGGGGTGGCGGAGAAGACCAAGGTCAAGATCGACTTCGGCAGCGGCGGGGAGAAGACGCTGCTGCTGGCGTACGCGCCGCTCGAAAAGTTGTAGGACGACCCCCGCCGACCGGTCGGCGGGGGTCCCGGTCGGCGTGGCGACGTCCTGACGGTCGGGGCTCAGACCAGGCGGCGGGCGGTGGCCCAGCGTGAGAGCTCGTGGCGGTTGGAGAGCTGGAGCTTGCGCAGCACCGACGACACGTGCGTCTCCACGGTCTTGACCGAGATGAACAGCTCCTTCGCGATCTCCTTGTACGCGTAGCCGCGCGCGATCAGCCGCAGCACCTCGCGCTCGCGCTGCGTCAGCGAGTCGAGTTCAGGGTCGATGGACGGGGCCTCCGACGAGGCGAACGCGTCCAGCACGAAGCCCGCCAGCCGCGGTGAGAAGACCGCGTCACCCTCGGACACCCTGCGGATGGCGTCGGTCAGCTCCTTGCCGCTGATGTTCTTGGTGACATAGCCTCTGGCGCCGCCCCGGATCACGCCGATGACGTCCTCGGCGGCGTCGGAGACCGACAGGGCGAGGAAACGCACCTGGGAGCCGGAGCCCAGGACGCGGCGCAGCACCTCCTGGCCGCCGCCCCCGGGCATGTGCACGTCGAGCAGCACCACGTCGGGCTGCAGCTCGGTGATCGCCTTGACCGCGGAGTCCACGTCCTCGGCCTCGCCCACCACCTCGATCGAGTCCCCGAGTTCGGCGCGTACGCCGGAACGGAACAGCCGGTGATCATCGACGATCAACACGCGTGTCATGCCTTCTCCACCTTCATGGTCAACATCACTTCCGTGCCCTCGCCGGGCTCGGTGCGGACCCTGGCCGCGCCTCCGTGACGTTCCATTCTCCCGATGATGGACTCTCTGATCCCCATCCTGTCCAGGGGCACGGCTTCAAGGTCGAACCCCTTGCCACGATCCTTCACGAAAATAGTGACTTCTTCACCCTCTACTTCCGCATAGACGGAAATGGACGGACTACCAGAGTATTTGGCGGCGTTGACCATCGCCTGCCGGGATGCCTTGAGCATGGCGGCCAGCTTGCCCGCCGGGTCGAGGTCGAGGTCTCCGACGCAGACGACCTCGATGGGCACGCCGTGCGCGTCCTCCTCCTCGGCCGCGATCCTGCGTACGGCTGCCGCCACCGTGGCGTCGGCGTCCTGGGCCGGCTGGTAGAGCCAGTTGCGCAGGTCACGCTCCTGCGCGCGGGCCAGGCGGGTGACCTCACGCTGGTCGTGGGCGACCCGCTGGATCAGCGTGAGGGTGTGGAGCACCGAGTCGTGCACCATGGCGGCCACTTCGGCGCGTTCCTCCTGCCTGATGCGCTCACGACGTTCGAGCTGCAGTTCTTTCCACAGGCCGGCCAGCCAGGGGGCGGCGATGACGGCCAGTCCGCCGACGACGACGGCGGTGAACAGCAGCCCTTGGCTGGCCTGGGCCAGCTCGCCCTGGGCCGCCAGGAACCCGGTCGCGCCGATCACGACGAGCACGACGCCGAGCAGCGAGCGCACGCGGTTCTTCCGCATGCTGAGGGCCGCGCCGCTCATCCAGGTCTTGCGGCGTTCCGGGTCCGCCTGCTGCCAGAGGATGAGGGCGCCGATCCCGCCCACGGCGAACGGCAGCATGCCGATGCCGCCTTGGGAAGCGCCCGTCAACCAGCCGAACGCGAGCAGCGCCACCCCGATCGCGCTGAACGCGGCGAGCTGGCTCCAGTCACGCGACGGCGGAGCGGCCCCTTGGTACGGCTGCTTCGGCGCGATCATCCACAGCACCGCGTACGCGGCAATGCCGATGCCGTCGACGACGCTGAGCAGCACGAACATCAGCCTGATCACCACCGGATCAAGCGAGAGCTGCGTCGCCAGCCCCTGGGCCACGCCGCCGATCAGGCGGCCCTCCATGGGGCGCATCATCCGCCGGTAAGGCGTTTCGCCGCTGGGCTCGGCAAGTGTCTTCTGGTCAGCCATAACATGGCCATAGTCACACGTCCCGGGCACAAGGGCATCAGGGAACGACCCCCGGGTCGGGTCAGGGGTGTCCCGGATGCGGGCACACCGCACGCAGGTACACGATGGTGACATGACAGAAGCTCCGCCCAGGGAACCGGCCGCTCCTCACCGTGTGCTGCGACGCAGCAGCGAGGGGCGCTTCCTCATGGGAGTCTGCGCGGGCCTCGGGCGGCACACCGGCATCGACCCCGTGGTGTTCCGCGTGGGCTTCGCGGTGCTGATGCTCGGTTCGGGCATCGGCTTGTTCCTCTACATCGCCGCGTTCCTGCTGATGAAGGAGCCGAACGGCAAGCCCGGCCTCGTCGAGCAGTGGACCCGCCGCGACTTCGACGCCGACACCGTGATGGCGCTGCTGGCCGCGGTGCTGGCGTGCGGCCTGGGGATCAACGTGGCGACGGTGTGGCTGGACGTGGGCACGCTCGTGGTGGGCGTGTTCCTGGCCGTGTCGCTGCTGGCCGCGCACGCGAGCGGGGTCGACCTGCTGGGGCTGGCCCGGTCGATGCCCGAGCGGCTCAGCAGGCGCAGGACCGGCGAGGGACGGCCGGCGCCGTCCTACACTCCTCCCAGGCCGACGTCTCCGGTGCGGCCGCAGTCCGCGGCCACCGGCCTGGCCGAGACCGCGCAGACGTCGTCGCCCTTGCGGGAGGCGCCCGCGCCCGAACCGTCCCAGGCGGCGGCACCCGATCAGCCTCAGGAGGCGGCCGACCGGCCGATCCAGGAGCCGGTGCAGGAGCCGATCCAGGAGCCGGTGCAGGAGCCGATCCAGGAGCCGGTGCAGGAGACTGCCGGCCAGCCGACCCATGAGACGGCCCACCAGCCGACCCGGGAGTTCCCCGGGCTGGTGAGCGAGAACCGGCAGGAGCCGCCTCCTGCCGGGCCCGCCAGGGCGCACGACACCATCGAGCCGGATCCGGCCCTCGGCGACGCGGTGACGGCGGAGCATGCCGTGCCGCCGTACCAGCCGTCCGCCCACAGCCGACGGCAGCCGACGTCCGCCGGCCACACCGGTTACGGCGACCCGTTCGCCCCCAACGGCCCTTACCAGCCGCTCGACCCGGCCAGGAGGGGCGGCGGCTACTCGCCGTACGATCCCGCTCTGTACGCCCGCCCGGCCCTCGACGAACGACCTCGGCCGGCACGCCGCCCCAGATCGTTCATCGGCGTCCTCACCCTGTTGCTGGCTTTCATCATTGGAGGAATCGTCATGGCGGCCCAGGCCAGGACGGCCGCTGGCGTGAGCCCGACCATCGTCGGCGGCGCCATGCTCATCACCATCGGCGCCGGGCTGCTGATCGCCGCCTGGTGGGGGCGGGGCGCCGGGCTGGTCGCCGCTGGTACGTTCGTCGCGCTGGTCGTGGGCATGGGGCTGATGCTGGGCGGTGTGCCCAGCAACGTCGGATCGTCGGAGTGGGCCCCGGCCAGCGTCACGGAGGCGAGCCGGCACTATGACGTCGGGCTCGGCGACGGCAGGCTCGACCTGTCGGAGCTGGAGCTGGCGCCGGGGTCGACGACGACGTTCACCGCCTCGGTCAAGGCGGGCGAGCTGGTGGTGATCGTGCCACCGACGGCGAGAGTGGAGGTGCATGCCTCCAACAAGGTCGGCGACATCACACTGGACCAGTCGGTTCAGGGCGGAGTGGACGTGCGGGTGAACGAAGTGTTGCAACCCGAGGTGAAACCGGACGGCGAGCCCGCCACCCTCGTACTCGATCTGCGGAGCGGCCTCGGCGACATCGAGGTGCGACGTGCCGCGTGACGTCGAGCGGCGGCGCCGCGTGCACAGGACGGACTGGATGGCCCTGCTCAGCGGCGTGCTTTTTGTCGTTTTGGGTATTTTGGTGGTGACAAGGGAGATCACGGATTGGCTGGTTCTCTGGGGTGTGATGGTGCTGGGATTGGCGTTCGCGGGGCTGGTGGCGATCATCGCCAGAGGGCTCCGCAGGAAGTAGACCTTGACCGGGAATAACACCGGCGTACGTTCGGAGTGTCCGCCTTTCCCCCTGCTCCTGAGGGAGGACGTATGCCCCGAATCACCGTCACCGTCGACGGGATCACCTACGAGGAGGACGTCGAGCCCCGGCTCCTGCTCGTCCACCTGCTGAGAGACCGGCTCGGCAAGACCGGCACACCGGTCGGCTGCGACACCAGCAACTGCGGTGCCTGCACGGTCATGCTCGACGGCAAGACCGTGAAGAGTTGCTCAGTGCTGGCCGTGCAGGCCGACGGCGGCGACGTCGTCACCATCGAGGGCCTGGGCGCCGACGGGTCGATGCACCCGATGCAGCGGGCCTTCCACGAAGAGCACGCGCTGCAGTGCGGATACTGCACGCCCGGCATGGTCATGGCCGCGATCGACCTGCTCAGAGACGATCCCGACCCGTCCGAGGAGACGATCAGGGAGGGCCTCGAAGGCAACCTGTGCCGCTGCACCGGCTACTGCAACATCGTCAGCGCCGTACGCAAGGGCGCACAGGAGATGGGGCGGGCGGTGAGCACACCATGACCGAGATGGACGCCGGCCTGGTCGCGGAGCAGATCGCCCACAGCGACCAGCTCAACGAGCCGGCCGACCGCTCCGAGGTGGGCAGGCCGCGGCGGCGCAAAGAGGACACGAGGCTGCTCACGGGGCGGACGCAGTGGACGGACAACCTCTCGCGCCCCGGCATGCTGCACGTGATGTACCTGCGCAGCCCGATGGCGCACGCCAGGATCACCAGGGTCGACGTGTCGGGGGCGCGCGACCTGCCGGGGGTCGTGGCGGCGTTCAGCGGTGAGGATTTCGCCGCCGAGCAGGGCAGCCTGCCGTGCGCCTGGCCGGTGAGCGAGGACATCGTGATCCCCGACCACCCGCCGATGGCCGTGTCCGAGGTGCGCTACGTCGGCGAGGCGGTGGCCTGCGTGGTCGCGACCGACCGCTATCGCGCCGCCGACGCGCTCGACGCCATCGAGGTCGACTACGAGCCGCTGCCGGCCGTGCTCGACATGAACGAGGCCCTCGCCGACGGCGGCCCGAAGGTGCACGAGGCGGGCAACAAGGCGTTCAGCGCGAAGATCACGTCAGGTGACCTCGACGCCGCGTTCGAGGGTGCTCCCGTCGTCATCGACCGCACGTACGTGCAGCAGCGTCTCATCCCGAGCGCGATGGAGCCGCGGGCGGTGCTGGCCGACACCGACGGCGAGTCGTTCACGCTCTGGACGTCCACGCAGATCCCGCACGTCCTGCGGGTCATGCTGGCCATGGTGACCGGCGTCCCCGAGCACCGGATCCGCGTGATCGCGCCCGACGTGGGCGGCGGGTTCGGCTCGAAGCTGCAGGTCACCGCGGAAGAGGTGCTGGGCCTGCTGCTCACGCGCAAGCTCGGCAAACCGGTCAAGTGGACCGAGTCCCGCTCCGAGGGCAACCTGACCGTGCACCACGGCCGCGACCAGATCCAGCACATCAGACTGGCCGCCGACGCCGACGGGCGCGTCCGAGGGCTGCAGGTCGACCTGCTGGCCGACATGGGCGCCTATCTGATGCTCGTGACGCCGGGCATCCCGATGCTGGGCGCGTCGATGTTCAACGCGATCTACAAGATGGACGCGTACGAGTTCGCCTGCACGGGCGTGTTCACCACCAAGATGCCCACGGACGCGTACCGGGGCGCGGGCCGCCCGGAGGCGACGTTCGCCATCGAGCGGATGATGGACGAGCTGGCCGCCGAGCTGGGCATGGACCCGGTGGAGGTGCGCAGGCGCAACTGGATCAGACACGAGGAGTTTCCGTACACGACGATCTCGGGCCTGACGTACGACTCGGGCAACTACGAGGCGGCCACGGACAAGGCGCTGGCGTTGTTCGGCTACGACAAGCTGCGGGCCGAGCAGTCCGACCGGCGTGACAGGGGTGACCCGGTGCAACTCGGCATCGGCGTCAGCACGTACACGGAGATGTGCGGCCTGGCGCCGTCGAGGATGCTCGGCGAGGCCAACTACGGCGCCGGCGGCTGGGAGCACGGCGCGGTGCGCATGCTGCCCACAGGCAAGGTCGAGGTCATCACCGGCACCTCCCCGCACGGGCAGGGCCACGTGACGTCGTGGAGCCAGATCGCGGCCGACGCGCTCGGCGTGCCGTTCGAGGACATCACGGTGCTGCACGGCGACACGGCGATCGCCCACAAGGGCATGGACACCTACGGCTCCCGCTCGCTGGTCATCGGCGGCGTCGCGGTGCTGAAGGCGTGCGACAAGGTCAAGGACAAGGCCCGCAGGCTGGCCGCGCACGTGCTGGAGTGCTCGCCGGACGACCTGGAGTTCGAGGCCGGGGCGTTCAAGGTGCGGGGCACCGAGTCGCAGCGGACGATCCAGGAGCTGGCCCTGGCCGCGTTCACGGCGCACGACCTGCCCGACGGTGTGGAGGCGCGGCTCGACTCCGAGGCCACCTTCGATCCGGAGAACTACTCCTTCCCGCACGGCACCCATCTGTGCGCGGTGGAGGTGGACACGGAGACGGGCATGGTGAAGATCCGCTCGTACGTGGCGGTCGACGACGTCGGCAAGGTCGTGAACCCGCTGATCGTGGAGGGCCAGGTGCACGGCGGCATCGCGCAGGGCATCGCGCAGGCGCTGTTCGAGGAGGCCGTCTACGACGCCGACGGCAACCTGCTGACCACCACCATGGCCGACTATCTGCTGCCGTCGGCGGCGGACCTGCCGGGTTTCACCCTCGACCGCACCGAGACGCCGGCGACCAGCAACCCGCTGGGTGTCAAGGGCGTCGGCGAGGCGGGCACGATCGCCTCGACCCCGGCCGTGGTGAACGCCATCGTGGACGCCCTGCGCCCGCGCGGCGTGCACGACGT
This sequence comes from Nonomuraea diastatica, assembly GCF_004349015.1. Taxonomy (NCBI): domain Bacteria; kingdom Bacillati; phylum Actinomycetota; class Actinomycetes; order Streptosporangiales; family Streptosporangiaceae; genus Nonomuraea; species Nonomuraea diastatica. The sequence continues at coordinate 5,533 of NZ_SMKP01000119.1, read as the reverse complement.
CCGGATGCCGTGCACGCCGGAACGAGTCTGGCGGGCCCTCGAAGCTCGGGCGCCGGAAGGAGTACGGCCATGATCCCCGCGCAGTTCGACTACGCGCGGCCCGCCTCGCTCGACGAGGCCTGCCAGGCGCTCGCCTCCGACGAGGACGCCAAGGTGCTGGCGGGCGGTCAGTCGCTGCTGCCGCTGCTGCGGATGCGGCTGGCGTACCCGTCGACGCTGGTGGACCTCGCCCGGCTGCCGGATCTGAAGGGCGTGCACGACCGCGGCGACCACGTCCTCATCGGCGCGATGACCACGCACGACGAGGTCGTGCGCTCCGACGTGGTCAACGTCGGCTGCCCGCTGGTGGCGCTTGCCACGGCCATGGTGGCCGACCGGGCGATCCGGCATCGGGGCACGTTCGGCGGCTCGCTGGCACACGCCGACCCGGCGGGCGACCTGCCGGCCGTGGTGCTGGCGCTGGACGGCGTGCTCGTGGCCAGGTCGGCGGAGGGCGAACGGGAGATCCCCGCCGCCGGCTTCTTCGTCGACTACCTGGAGTCGGCGCTGGAGCCGGGCGAGATCCTGACCGGGGTGAAGATCCCGAAGCTGGGCGCGGGCTGGGGTTTCCACTACGAGAAGTTCCACAGGACCGCGCAGTCGTGGGCGGTCGTCGGGGTGGCGGCGGCGGTCAAGCGCTCCAACGGCGCGATCACCGAGGCCAGGATCGGGCTGACGAACATGGGAGAGAAGCCGTTGCGCGCCCGCGCCACCGAGTCGGCCCTGCGGGGCGTGGAGCTCGGTGACCAGGTGCGCCTGGCGTGCGAGGAAGCGGCCGCGGACACCGCTCCGCCGGCCGACCTGCACGCGCAGCCCGACTACCGGCGGCACCTGGCCAGGGTGCTGACCCACCGAGCGGTACGCACGGCGGTCGGATCGCCCTGACCTCAGGGGGGCATCCCTTCCGGGGTGCCCCCGCCCCGGCGTAGTGTCGCAACCATCGGAGAAGGAGCGGATCGATGGCGATGCGGTTCGAACACGAGTTCACGGTTCCCGTTCCGGTCGAGCAGGCCTGGGCGGTGTTGCTCGACGTCGAGCGGGTCGCTCCGTGCCTGCCGGGGGCGAGCCTGGACGTCTTCGAGGGCGACGAGTTCACCGGCAGGATGAAGGTCAAGGTCGGCCCGATCACGGTGACGTATCGGGGTTCGGCCGCGTTCGAGGAAGTGGACAAAGACTCCTATACGGTGACGCTCAAGGCGTCGGGCAAGGAGGCGAGGGGGTCGGGCACCGCCTCCGCCACGGTCAAGGCGCGGATGACGCCGCGCGAAAGGGCCACGGCGGTGGCCGTGGAAACGACGTTCAACGTGACCGGCCGGCCGGCCCAGTTCGGGCGCGGCGTGATGGCCGAGGTCGGTGCCAAGCTCATCGACAAGTTCGCCGAGAACCTGGCCGGGCTGCTGTCCGAGTCGACCGTCGAGCCCGCCCCTCCCCAGGAGGATCAGCCCCTCGCGGCGGTTTCCGATCCCGACGAGCCCGCGGAGCTTGAGGAGCTCGAGGAGTTCGAGCAGGAGGCGCGGCCCGCGGGCACGTTGCGCACGTCGCGCACGGCCGACGAGGAGGCGCTCGACCTGCTGGAGATCGCCGGGCAACCGCTGCTCAAACGGCTGGCGCCCATCGCGGGCGCGGTCGCGGCGCTGCTGGTCGTCGTCTGGGTGATTCGTCGGCTTATGCGCTGATTTTTGGGCAAATATTCGATCAAGTCCTGACGCTTTCCTTCCGGCAGGGGCAGCAACCCCGCAGGGGACTACCGGGGGGACTTGGCATGCCGGACTGCACCGTCGTCGTCATCACGTACAACGACGCGGCCCGCCTGCCCAGAGCCGTGCGCTCCGTGCTCGGACAGTCGTTGCGCGACCTGGAGGTGATCATCTCCGACGACGCCAGCACGGACGGCACACCGGAGGTGGCGGCCCGGCTCATGGCCGGCGACCCCCGGGTCCGCTACCTGCGCAGGCCGGACAACAGCGGTGGGTGCGGGGCACCGCGCAACGACGGCATCGACGCGGCGACCGCACCGTACGTCATGTTCCTCGACAGCGACGACGAGCTGCCCCGGCACGCGTGCAAGAGCCTGCTCACCGAGATCGAGCGCACCGGCGCCGACTTCGTGTCGGGGCAGATCTCGCGGCTGTACGAGTCGACCGGACGCCTGCGACCGTACTATCCGTGGTTGTTCGGCCGGCGGCGGGTGGTCGAGGGCATCCGCGAGGAGCCCGCGTTGTTCCTCGACAGCTTCACCACCAACAAGCTCTACGACCTGAGCCGGCTGCGCGCCGCCCGCCTGCGTTTCCCCGAGGACATCCACTACGAGGACCATGTCTTCGCCGCCGAGTTGTACGCGCTGTCACGCAGGTTCGCCGTCGTGCCGTGGACGGTCTACCACTGGCACAGGGCGCCGACGAACGAGTCGATCTCGCTGAGCATCGACGACCTGGACAACGTGCGCCAGCGGGTCGCCGCCGCCCGGATGAGCGACGACGCCCTGCGCCGGCACGGAGCCGGCGACCTGGTGCCGCATCGCCAGCGCCGCTTCCTCCGCCAGGACCTGCGCGTCTACCTCAACCCGCTGCCCTCCCGCGACCTGGTGTGGATCAAGGAGTTCGCCTCCATCGTGCGGCCGTATCTGGAGGAGATCCCCAGGGACGCGCTGGCCGAGATGGCCTCCCTCGACCGGGTCTGCTGCCGGCTCATCCTGGACGACCGGATCGAGGACCTGCGGATCGCGGCGGGCTCGCTCACCGGGCCGAGGGCCGCCCCCAGGGCCGCCGTGCAGCGCGACGGGCGGACGTACTGGGGCACGTCGGTCTTGCCCGGCATGGACATCACCCGGCTGCGGCTGGCGGAGCTGCCCTACTCGGCGGCCAGGCTGCGGCACGAGGCGGCGGCCCTCTCCTCCGACGGCGAGCGCGTACGGATGACCGTGCGCAGCTACGACCCGTTCGGCAAGCTGCCGCTGGAGTGGAAGGCGTTCCTGCAGCTCGGCGGGAAGCGCGTGCCCATCACACCGCGGCCCTCCGGCGACGGCGGGTACGTCAGCGAGGTCATCTTCACGCCCACCGGCAAATGCGATCCGTGCATCGGGTTCACCAGGACCTCCGACGGGCACACCACGACCGACCGGATCATCGTCGACCCGCACACCGAACCCATCGAACTGCCGGGCCGCACGGTGAAGGCGGAGGGCCACGCCGCGTACCTGTGTGTGCGTCCCGTGGCCAGGCCACGGCCCGTGTGGCAGCGGGTCAAGCGGCGCCTGCTCAAGCGATACAGCACGCCGCGGAACAAGCTGCGGGCGTACAAGATGTTGATCCGCGTGCTGCCGCGGCGCGGGGACCTCGCGCTGTTCGAGTCGGACGTCGGGAAGGGCCACAGCGGCAGTCCCAGGGCCGTCCACGAGGAGATGCGGCGGCGCGGGCTGCCGATCGAAGTGGTCTGGTCCGCGGCCAAGGGGTGCCGAGGGTTTCCCCCAGACGTGCGGCGGGTGCGCAGGGGCAGCTGGCGCCACATCTGGACGATGGCGCGCGCGGGGATCTGGGTGGACAGCCACGGGTTCCCGCTCGACTACCCGAAACCGCGGGGCACCCGCTACCTGCAGACCTGGCACGGGCAGGGGATCAAGTCGATCGGCTTCGACGCGCCCGACCTGCGCGGCGACTTCGACAGGCCGCGGGCGCGATGGCGGGCCGCGGTCGCCCGGTGGGACGCGCTGGTGTCGCCGAGCGCGGAGTTCTCGCGGGTGTTCCTCCCCTCCAACGGCTACACGGGCAAGGTCTACCGCTGCGGGACACCCCGCTGCGACGCGCTCGTCCGCGGGGAGGGCGCGCGCGACGTACGGGAGCGGCTGGAGATCCCGCCCGGCAGGAAGATCCTCCTGTACGCGCCCACCTACCGGGACCGGGACAAGGGCAGCGGCCGGTCGGTGCGCGTGAACCTGGAGCTCATGGCCGACGAGCTGGCCGGCGAGTGGGTCGTCATCCTGCGCACCCATCCGGTCGAGCGGTATCGCGTGCCCGAGCACCTGCTGCACTTCGTCCGCACCGCCGCGTCCTACCCGGAGATCAACGACCTGATGCCCGCCTCGGACGCGCTGCTGACCGACTACTCCTCGGTGATGTGCGACTACGCGCTCACGGGCAAGCCGATGGTGTTCTTCATCGACGACTGGGACGACTACCGGCTCTCGGAGCGCGGCGTCTACCACGACCTCCCGGCCATCGCGCCGGGACCGTGCGTGACGACCACCGAGGACCTGGTGGCCGCGATCAGGGACCTGCCCACCCGGCACGCGGCCTGCGCCGAGCGGTACGCCGCCTTCCGCGAGCTCTGGTGCGCCGACGAGCACGGCGACGCGGCCGCCAGGATCGTGGCCGACTTCTTCGAGGCCGCCCATTGAGCGTCGTCTTCGCCTGCCTGGACGCCGACTCCCTCGGCGGCGTCCAGCAGGTGACGCACACCCTCGCGCAAGGGCTGGCCGGCCGGGGCCACGAGGTGCACGTGATCGGCCTGCACCGCTCCACCGCCCCCTTCCGGTACGTGGACCGGCCGCTCTACCACCACCACGTGATCAGCCGCCGCCCCATGGACACGACCGGACGCCTGGCCCGCAGACGGGCCGACAGAAAGCTCAAGGAGCTGCTCGAAACGATCCGGCCAGGATACGCGGTCATGACCTCGCCCTCGGCGGTGGCCCGGATGGCGGGGCTGCTGCCGCAGGCGTTCCGGCCGATCGGGCAGTATCACGGCTCCTACGACCACGCCCGCGACTGCTGGCACCTGGCCTCGATCAGGAAGCACTACCCCCAGCTCGACCAGGCGGTGTTCCTCAGCGAGGACGACGCGTGGCAGTTCTCGGAGAACGCGCTGCTGCCCAACGCGTGGAGCCTGCCGAACCCCCTGGCGACCTGGCCGGAGCAGACATCCGCGCTCGACTCGCCGCGGGTGCTCGGCGTGGGCAGGCTGGAAGGGGTCAAACGGTTCGACCGGCTGATCACCGCGTTCGCCCGGTCGGGCGCGCCGCCGCCGTGGGAGCTGCATCTGATCGGCGACGGCGGCGAGCTGACGCGGCTGCGCGAGCACGCAGTCAGGGAGGGTGTCGGTGACCGGGTGGTCTTCAGAGGACGGGTGCCCGCCGCGCGCATGCCCGGCGAATATCTCGCGGCCTCGGTTCTCGGCCTGACCAGCGACCACGAGGGCCTGCCCGTCGTGCTGCTGGAGTCGGCCGCGCACGGGGTGCCTGCGGTGGCGTTCGACGTGTCGGGAGGCGTGCGCTCGGCCGGGCCGGTGGCGGTGCCGCCCGGCGACGTCACCGCCTTCGCAGCCGCGCTGGGTCGGCTCATCCATTCCACGGAGGAGCGGCGACGCTCGGGCGCCGACGCCCGCGCCCGGGCCGGGGCCTTCCGCCTCGACCTCGTGCTGGACCGCTGGGAGTCGATGTTCGCCCACATGTCCCGCTAACCGCCCCTCGGAGGGCTTCGCCCCCCAAGCACCCCCAAGC